>JASFZG010000146.1:0-4287 GCA_046055745.1 Flavobacteriaceae bacterium
ATTACCATTCAGGAAGATGAAAAATTAAACGTGGCAGTAAGCCAATATTTAGAATATATTAAACGTGAAACCCTAACCGAAGTTTTGCAATTTGAACAAAAACTTAATGAAGGAACCGAAATAGTTTTTGATGATATTACAAGCAGGTTAACAATAAAAAAAGTGTAAGATGGAAAATGAAATTAAAGTACGATATAGTGATAGCGAATTAGAAGAATTCAAACAATTAATTCTTGAGAAAATTGAGAATGCAGACAAGCAATTGCATTTAATTGAAAGCGCTTTTAGAAACGATAGTGATAATGGCACTGATGATACCTCACCAACGTTTAAAGCTTTTGATGAAGGAAGTCAAGTGATGAGCAAGGAAACTTCTTCACAGTTGGCAATTCGTCAAGAAAAGTTTCTTCGCGATTTAAAAAATGCCTTGATTCGTATTGAAAATAAGACATACGGAATTTGCCGTGTAACCAAAAAACTAATCAATAAAGAACGATTAAAATTAGTACCGCACGCGACTCTTAGTATTGAGGCTAAGAATATGCAGTAAACGTATAAAGTTCCAAAAATAAAGTTCCAAATTTCAGAGGTTTTAATCAACTTTGGAATTTGGAATTTTGTTTATATAATTAGTTCAATTTGAAAAAATTTACCGTCATATTATTTTTATTATTCCTCGGGAATGTATTTGCTCAAAAGGTGATTGAGAGAAATTTTAATGTTTCAGAAATCACTACAATTGAAATAAACTCTGATGTAATCTATCACATAAAGATTACTTCAAGAAATACAGAACAAATAAAAATTAAAACTCAAGTAGAAGGAGAGAACTATGAAAATGTGGTTTTGGGTATTATTGAAGAAAATAATACGTTACATATAAAAACTTCATTCACTCCTTTTTTTGAAGCTAAAAACGACAAGCTCGCGGCACATAAAGTAATTTCTATTGAAATGGAATTAATTGTTCCAGAAAGTATAGCTATTAAAATTATAGCTGAAATTGCCTCCGTAGAGACCTTTGGGAAATATGAATCTATTTCGGTTTTATTAGGAAACGGAAATTGTTTGCTAGATAATTTTATGGGAGATGCATTATTAAAAACAAAACAGGGTTTTATTAAAGTGTATGCTTTGGAAGAAGCTTTTGGATTGGCAAATTCAAAAAAAGGAACAGTAATTAATGAGCTTGATAACAAGCATAAAATAAACGGAAAATACAGAATAGAAGCAGAAAGTTTTAGTGGAGATATTTCTTTATATCATGCGTTTAAATAATAATCTTTAGAGGTAACACATGCAGTTCGCTATTTATCATTCACATGGATATGATAATTTTGAATGCTCGTTTCAAATTCATTAATTAATCTTATTTTTGCGAGCGTTATAAAAGACTATGACTTTAAAAAAATCTATTTTTATTATTATTTTGATCTTAGTGATAGATCAGATTTCAAAAATATATATCAAAACTCATTTTACTTTGGGCGAAAGCATTACTGTTTTTGAATGGTTTAAAGTTGCTTTTGTAGAAAATGAAGGAATGGCTTGGGGAGCAAAAATCCCAGGGCAATACGGAAAGCTATTTCTTACGCTTTTTAGATTGGTTGCTATTGTTGGTATTGGATATTGGTTGTGGGATTCGGTACGAAAAAATTATTCTAAAGTATTGATTGTTTCTATTGCATTGATCTTTGCAGGTGCTTTAGGAAACATCATCGATTCTGTTTTTTACGGAATTATTTTTGATGATTCGCACCGTCAAATTGCTACTATGTTTCCAGCAGATGGTGGTTACGGAACACTATTTCACGGTAAGGTAGTAGATATGCTCCATTTCCCAATGTGGGAAGGATTCTTACCAAGTTGGGTTCCGTTTTTGGGAGGTGATTATTTCACGTTTTTCGACCCTGTTTTTAATATTGCCGATATGTCTATAAGTACCGGTTTTGGATTGCTGATCGTTTTTAATAGAAGAGCTTTTCCGAAGGAAGAGAAAGAAGAAATAGCTAAAGAAACTTCAACTTCAGAAGAGTAAAAAATGATTTATTCATATTATTTATTCCAATAATCTTTCCTTTCTTTTTTTTGCCTATAGTATGCGACAAATATTAAAGAAAGAGGGAAGAATATTATTATAAAAAACCACTTAATAATATTTAGTATTAATTTCATTCATTTTCTTTTTTATTTAAACTACATTCCTTAAAACCGTAAAAACCAACATGGCAACCAATATTCCAACCAACCATTTTGTGGATAAAATAATATCTGGCAAATTGATATCAAAAGGCTTTAAAGTTACTTTTAGAAAAATAAACAATAGCAACGGAGCAAAAAAGTAAATAAACAAATTTAGTTTTGCTGCTTCCATAAAATTACCGTGTAATAATTCATGAAAAGCACGTTGACCTCCACAACCAGGACAATCATAATCTGTTATTGTTTTGGTAATACAAACAACAAAAGAAGAGTCTTTATCTGAAGGATTGTTGGTGTAAAAATAATAAACACCGAAGCCAAATCCAATAAAAGCTAGTATTGAAATAAGCTTCTTCATCTATTACAAACTGTAAATTATTTTATTATTGGGCGATATTATATTGTTCTAATATTTGCTCGTAAGCTGCCATTCCACCAAAACCTAGGAAATAAATAAGGTTTAAGATAAAAAGTCCGATTGCGATATAAGCTAAGATTTTTGCATTTTTTGCAGAAGAATTTGCACCTGCCATATCACCACTTTCGTATTTGGTTTTTACTTGAGTTGCCATTACAATAGCAACAATACCTAATATTAATCCTATACAACAAGGAGAGCATAATCCTACAACGGTAGCTATAATTGCTAAAGTCATATTGTTACTTGGCATAATTCCGTTGTCTGAATTTTCGAAAGAAGTAGTCGTTTCCATAAGATATAATTTGGTTGTTAGTTTAGGTAATAAATATACTACGTTTTTTTAAAACTGAAAACATTTTTCGGGGTTACACAAAAATGTAATGGAACATCCGTTTCTTCAAAAGGAATCACTTCTTCAGGTTCAAATAAAGAGAGTCCAATAAAGAGGGTTTCAGGTTTGCATTTTGCTAAAAACCGATCGTAAAACCCTTTTCCGTAGCCCAAACGATTTCCGTTTTTGTCGTATGCTAGTAATGGAATAAACACCACATCGATTTGTGATGGTTGAATTTCAATACCAGAAACAGGCTCAGGAACATTGTACTTTGAAGGCTTTAATATGGTATTGTCTTGTAAAAGAATATGCGACATTTCTCCCGTTTCAATATGTGCTTTTGGTACGATAATACTTTTATCTTTTCCTTGTAAAATATGAAGAATGTATTCTGTATTCACTTCCTTTTTATTATGAATAGGCAGGAAAATATGATAGTTATTGAAATCCCATCCCGAGCATTCGGGAGGAAGTTTTAAAGCATTATTTGCAATTTTGATACTTAAATCTTCTAAGGATTCTTCAGAAATTTGCTTCCGAAGTTCTTTGTACTTTTTTCTAAATCCGGCTTTATTCATCGATGTTTTCTCTTTCTTCTTCTATTGTAGTTCCGTCCTTTGTTGAAATATGAAATATTGCATCACCCTGATGAACTATGGGCGACTGATTCACATTAATAATATACCCTTTATTGGGAGCCAAAACTTTATAACGCATGGTTCCGTAAGGATCGGTAATTGTGGCTAGTAATTCGCTTTTTTCAACCAAGCTGTTAATCTTTATTTTTAAATGAAAAAGTCCGCTACGTTGTGCTCGTAACCAACGGGATTTTTCGATAACAACTGTGTTGTTTAATGGAACAGTCGCTTTAAATTTAGAATCTAACATTCCTAAATGACTTAAAAACCGAAGGGTTCCTCTTACTCCATAATTTACAATTTGTTTGTTGCTTTCTAGTGATTTTCCTCCTTCAAACAATACAATAGGAATTCCCATTTTATCACAAGTTGCTCGATATGATTTTTTAAGATTGTTAGAATATATCGTAAAGGGCACATTAAATATTTTTGCTAGTTGAAGTAAGTTTTTATCGTTTGGTTTTACCCTAATTTGCGGTGCATTAAATCTACTGGCACCACCTGTATGAAAATCCAAACAGTAATCTGCGTGTGGTAAAATCTCAGAAGTAAAATGATAAGCAACTCTACTTGCCAAAGACCCTCTTTTTGTTCCGGGAAAGGATCTGTTTAAATCTCGTCCATCCGGAAAAGTACGTTGTGTATTTAAAAAACCAAACACATTTAATATAGGAATACAGATGATGGTTCCT
>JASFZG010000147.1:0-31726 GCA_046055745.1 Flavobacteriaceae bacterium
CCACTACTAAAACCTACAAGAATTACTAAAATAAATATTCCAAAGAACACCGAAACCATCGTTAAAAAGGTCTGGAGTTTATTCTTCCCCATCGTTTCGAATATTTCTTGCCAACTTTCTATACTAAACATTAGCTACGGAATTTGCTCTCACTTGTTTTACAGGAGAGTCATCAATAATTACACCATCTTTTAAATTCACAATTCGCTTACACATATGTGCAATATCGTCCTCGTGGGTTACTACTAAAATGGTTTTTCCTTCATCGTTAATTCCTTGAATAAGTTCCATTACTTCATACGAAGTTTTAGTATCCAACGCTCCTGTTGGCTCATCTGCTAGCAATACTTTTGGATTGCTCGCCAAAGCTCTTGCAATCGCAACACGCTGTTTTTGCCCACCAGAAAGCTCATTAGGTAAATGCGTTGCCCAATCTGCAAGACCTACTTTTTCTAAATAATGCATTGCTTTTTCTATCCGAAGATTACGTTTAACACCTTGATAATACAGGGGCATTGCAACATTATCTAATGCAGATTTATAGCCTATTAAATTGAAGGATTGAAATACAAAACCTAAAAATTTATTACGGTATTGTGCTGCAATTTTTTCATTTAGATTTTTAATTAATGTTCCATCTAAGTGATACTCACCTTTATCTGCTTCATCTAAAATTCCTAAAATATTTAATAGCGTAGATTTTCCAGATCCTGAAGAACCCATAATTGCGACCATTTCACCATCGGAAACTTCAAAATTAATTCCTTTTAAAACGTGAAGCGAATTGCTTCCCATTTGGTAAGATTTGTGTAGGTCTTTAATCTCTATCATTGGCGCGTTATTAATCCTACAAATTACTGAAATTAATATTTGTAATATGTGAAAATGGTGTTAAGAAAACTAATTAATCATCTTATTATTGATAGAGAATAAGACTGTTGTTTTTATCAAATGTTACAAGAATAACAAGTTTCTTTTTTTTGGAAATTTAGTCATTAGATGACTTTGAGTCATCTAATGACTCGTTTGAAAGACAATTAATCCTCTTTAGCCTTTTTACGACTGTGATAAATTGCATACCCAACTCCAGCAATCAACAAATATGGAAAAATCATTAAATACATAATCCCGTTGTTGATTCCTTTGGCTGCTTGACCGCTTTCATCGCTTTCTAATACGGCTCGACACATCGCGCATTGGGCTTCTGCTGGTATGATAGCAAGAAATATGAGTATTAGTAGTATGTAAATTTTATGTTTCATTGACCCCCTTGCCCCCTAAAAAGGGGAATAAGTTTTTAGTTTATTTTAATAATACGGTGAAATCATTAGGTAAACGATTACGCCGCTTATTGCCACATATAGCCATAAAGGAAATGTGATTTTTGCTATTTTTTTATGTCTTTTAAATTCTCCTGAAATTCCTCTTACAAATGTGATTAACACAAAGGGAATCACCACGATTGACAATACAATATGCGTAATTAACACAAAATAATACACATACATCATCGCTCCTTCTCCTCCATATTTAGTTGAGTCTGAAGTCATATGATAAGCAATATACAGCATCAAGAAGAGTACCGAAAGCATCATTGCCATTTTCATTAATCGTTCGTGGTATTTTCTGTTTCCTTTTTTAATCTGAACCACAGCTAGTATCAAAACCAAAGCTGTAATACCATTGATCGTTGCGTAAATTGGAGGAAGAAATCCCAATCGTTCTACTCCTGGAATTCTAATACCGAATAAGGCAGCTACCGCCACAGGAATTACAATGGATAAAATCCAAATAAGACGATTGTATTTTTTTTCTTCGGAAGTATTCATTGCTTATAACAACTTTTTAATGTCTTCTTTTAGCATTTGTACTCCTGAATCTTCCAAACCATTATAATAGATAATTGGATTTCCGTTTTCATCTTTTCTAGAACGTATATTTCCTTCTTGGTCTATTAAAGCAAAGAATCCTGAATGCTCAAAACCTCCTTCTACTTCAGAATTTTCACCAACATATAAATTAAAACCTTTATTGGCAAGTTCGTAAATTGCCTCTTTATCACCCGTTAACAAATGCCAATTAGGGTTGGTTATTTTATATGTCGCTGCATATTCCTTTAAAACAGAAGGTGTATCGTGAGTAGGATCTATACTAAAAGAAGCAATGGCAAGTTTTGGATTTCCGAAGAATTCATCTTGAATCCTAACCATATTTTTATTCATTATTGGGCAAATGGAAGGACAGGTAGTAAAAAAGAATTCAACGATATAAACTTTGCCTTTATAGTTTTCGTTGGTAATTGTTTTTTTATTCTGATTGGTAAAACTGAAGGCAGGAACTTTTCCAATAACTGCTAAATCTGGTTCAGAAAGATTGGCTGCGATTTTTGGTATTGCCCAAATTCCGAATAATAAAACAATAAACGAAATACCGATATATGAATAATTTGCTTTTTTCATCTTGAAATTATATTTCTCTTTTCGAATTATACTTTTTTAAAGCCAAACGATACTCTGCAAGGATTACTCGAATATCATCACTCATTTTATTGTTTATTTCGGAATATACACGAGCATCAAAACCATATAAAATTCCAAAATCTTCATCGTTATCTCTTCCTCTTAAACTCCTATCTTTATCGATAATAAAAACATAAGGGGAAGCACTATTCTCGTCTAATTTATAATTGCTTCCTAAAGAATTGAATACTTTTTCGATAGCTTCAGGCTTGCCATAGACAAAATTCCAGTTCTCTGGGTTTTCAATTTCAGCTAGTTTAGTTTTCAATAGTTCCACATCATCTTCCACACCTTCAGGCGTAAGAATTACAAATTGAAAATCTTTAAATTGATAATTCTTCTTATAAATTTCGTGTGCTAAATTAAACGCATTAGCATAACTAGATTCAATATCACTTCCGAAGAAACACAAGATTGTAATATGATCTTTTAGTTGTTTTGTTTTTCCGTCTTCGGTTTTAAAATCATTTAATTCTAAAACATTTTCTGTTAAAACAGGAAGTTTTGCAAAATGATTGACGCCCGATGCAAAAAACAAATAAGCAGTTATTGGAAGTAAAAATAAAACTCCTAGGACGGTAAATTTTTTAATTTTCTGTATAGTATTCACATTGCAAAAATAAAGGAAATAGGTTGAATCAAGATGTAAAACAATAAAAAACTCCATTCGAATAAACGAATGGAGTTTTTATAATTTTTATAAAACATTCTTTATTAGAAATCGAATTTTATATATCCGTTTTTATATACTTCAAAAAGGTAATTCCCTTCTACTAATAAAATAAATAATAGGTAGATGATTAAGAAACCTGCAGTCCATACTACTGCTCTTCGCAAGCCCATTTTTTCGTCACGCATATGCATAAAATCCCAAGTAATATAATATGCTTTCACTAGGGTTAAGCCTAAGAATATCCAGTTTAAATATTTTAATGCGAATAAGCTATTTGCTGTTAAAAACGCAGGTTTTGATATTCCTAAGAATACTTCAACTGTGGTAATGACAGAAAGTAAGATAAATACGCCCCAAATTTTTGAAACGTTGGATTTAAACTTTAACTTTCCTCTAAATATTGCTAAATTATGATCTTGTGCCATTTTTTATTTTTATACTATTAAATAAGGTAAAATACAGTGAATACAAATACCCAAACTAAATCTACAAAGTGCCAGTAAAGTCCAACTTTTTCAACCATTTCGTAGCTTCCTCTTCTTTCGTAAGTTCCTATTATTACATTAAAGAAAACAATGAGATTAAACAAAACTCCCGAGAATACGTGAAAACCATGAAATCCTGTAATAAAGAAAAAGAAATCTGCGAATAACGGTGTTCCGTATTCGTTGTGTTTCAGGTTGGCACCTTCTACAATTCCTACACCTTCAGCTTTTAATTTTGCTACTGACTCTGTTCTAGACAGTACGGTACGTTCTCCGTTTTCGTCTATATATTGTGTTCTAACTAATATAGATTCATCAGCTAAGAAACCTTTGGTCACTTCGGCTAAAGAAACACTTGTTCCTGCTCCTTCAGACTGAAACCATATTCCGTTGCTACTTTCTTGTTGTACTCTTTCTGAATGAATTGGAACTGCAAAATCTCCTAAAGCTACTCTAGAGCCATCAGCTTTTACAAACTGAAGTACTTTTCCGCCTTTAGTTTCAACAGCACCGTAACTTCCTTTAATGAATGTTCCCCATTCCCAAGCTTGTGATCCAACGAAAATTGCACCACCTATAATTGTAAGGAATAAGTAAACGATTACTTTGTTTTTCTTCATATGGTGACCAGCATCTACTGCTAATACCATGGTTACGGAAGAAAAGATAAGAACGAAGGTCATAAATGCCACATAATACATCGGGAAATTTCCGTGTACAAAAGGAATATGGGTAAATACTTCATCGGCGATAGGCCAAGAGTCTATGAATTTATATCTTGAAAAGCCATAAGCCCCTAAAAATCCTGAAAATGTTAAGGCATCGGAAACGATAAAGAACCACATCATCATTTTGCCATAACTGGCATTTAGTGGTCTGTTGTTTCCGTCCCAGGTTTTATTATCAGTGCTTGGTTTTGCAACTGTTGATTCCATATATAGTGATTGGTTTAAATAGGTTTCAAAAATACATATATTTTTTATCTAACAAAATAGAAAAATAAAAAGAGGTAAATCCATAAAACATCCACGAAATGCCAAAAAGTCGCTGCTATTTCTATGCCCACAGTATTTCCAGGTGTATATTTTTGTTTATAATGATTATAAATTACAACCAAAACCGAAATTAAAGCCGCAATAATATGCGTTAAATGAAGTAGTACTACTAAATAAATAAAGGAGGTTGTGATGGTACTTTCACTTCCTGTAAAGAAATATCCGTTCGTAATTATTTCTGAAAAGCCCTTAAATTGAAATATAATAAATGTGATTCCTAATATAAAAGTAAGTACTAAGAACATCATTCCTTTTTTACTTTCTTGAGCTATCACATTTCTCTTTGCAAAATAAAAAGTAACACTACTTAATATAATTACTACTAAGCTTATAAAAAATGCTTGTGGTATTTCAAAATCTGTCAACCAATCTTCACGCTCACTACTTACCACATAAGCACTTGTAAGACCCGCAAAACTCATGGTTAAACTAATCATACCAAACCAAAGCATCATTTTTTTTGCTCGGTCTACTCTTGGTTTGTCATTTTCTAAATTTTGTTCCATCTGAAAATCTTTTTGTAAAGTTACTCCCATTATCTTATAAATTTATCTGCCACATACACTATTTGTAATAAGGTAATATAGCTTACGCTTGCCAACATAAATTGTTTGGCAACTTTATCTGTTTTAATTTTGTGCAATCGTATTGCGAAATATAAAAATCCTAATCCTATTAATCCCATTATCACTCCTGAAACGGGTGTTAAATATAGTTTTCCTGTTACTCCAAAAGCAGGAATAAGAGAAGCTAATACTGTCCAAATAGTATATAATATTGCTTGTATGGTGGTAGATTTGTCTTTCTTTCCGTTAGGTAACATAAAGAAACCTGCACGTTCATAGTCATCATATAAAAACCAGCCAATTGCCCAGAAGTGAGGAAATTGCCAGAAAAACTGAATCATAAATAAGGTTCCAGGTTCTATTCCGAAGTCATTTGTAGCAGCAACCCAACCTAACATAAAAGGAATCGCTCCCGGAAAAGCACCCACAAATACCGAAAGTGGTGTTTTAGTTTTTAATGGCGTATATAAACTTACATACATAAAAATACAAATAGCACCGAACATTGCAGTAATTGGATTGATGGCGTATAAAGCAACAATTCCTATAATAGTTAAAGCAACTGCTATAATAAAAGCAGTTTTTACGCTCATTCTTCCGGAAGGAATGGGACGGTTTTCAGTACGTTTCATCAAGGCATCTAAATCTCTTTCGATGATTTGATTATAAACGTTAGAAGCTCCAACCATACTGTAGCCACCAACACAAAGAAGTATTAACTCGGTATAATTAACTGTTTCAACTCCAAGAAAATATCCTGCAATTGAAGAAAACAACACACTAATCGAAAGTCTAACTTTCGTTATTTCGAGGAAATTTTTAAAGAATGAAATCTTTTCGGGATTTGATTGAGTAACAGTCAATTTCTTGATTTTAAGCGCTGCAAATATATAGTTCTACTACTACCTTTACAATAGAAATATTAGAATCTTACTTAATATTTTATACTTTTTTCGTTATTTTGGTAATTCAAACTAAAAAACCAATCAAATGCAAAAAATAATATTAGCAGTTTTCGTCTTTTTTTCTTTCAATTTTGTATCTACTGCACAAACCGATACTGGAGATGCTTATAATATTAAACTTAACAAAGTAAGTAGAAATGTTTATATGCTTCAAGGAAAAGGCGGAAACATGGGATTAAGTTTAGGTCATGATGGTATCTTTATGATTGATGACCAATTTGAAGAAGGAATACCAGATATTTTAAAAAAGATTAGAAAATTAAATAAAAAACCAATTAAGTATTTAGTAAATACACATCATCATCCTGACCATATTGGAGGAAACATACTTATGGCAAATGAAGGAGTTACTATTTTTTCACATGAAAATGCTCGAAAAAGAATTGATGATTTTAGAAAAAATAGCTCTGATAAAATAGACTCTAAAATATTACCAATAATTACCATTACCGAAGATTTAACTTTTTATTTTAATGGTGAAAAAATTATGATATTCCATGTTCACAATGCTCATACAGATGGAGACATCATGGTTTATTTTACAAATAGTAATGTGATACATACAGGTGATGCTTTTGTTAATGGGCTTTACCCATTTATAGACCATGAATCTGGAGGATCTTTAGAAGGGTATTATTCTGCTCTAGAAAAAATATTAATGATTAGTGATGAATACACAAAAATAATACCTGGACATGGAGAACTTGCTACTACACAAGATGTTAAAAAATCTTTGGATATGATTACTCTTATCTGGAAACGAGTTAATCATCATTTTATAAATAAGAAAACCGTTGAAGAAATTATAGAATTAAATGATTTTACTCTTGATTTTGATGAACAAGGCTTTGGAAATGGTTTTATTACTACTGAAAAATTTATCAGAATAGTTTACAAAGATCTTGAAATTGAAAATGGTCCTATTGATAACAGAACAATGGAGAAACGTTTACAAGATAAAGTGAAAGAGCAAAAAGCTAAAAAGCAAGGTAAAAATTAAAGTTTTATTTATCCTAAAAAAATGCTCATTTGTAATTATACAAATGAGCATTTTTTTTTAAAAATCATTTTGCCAATTAAATAAATCTGTTCGGATTCCTAGATTGAACCAAGTAGTTGTGTTTTCAAATACTGTTTCAGTATTTACTAAAGGTTTGAAGCTCCTAAAAATAACGCTTCCATAAATTTTTAAATTTGATGAAGGGTTTATTATATATCCTCCTTGTAATTCAGCAAAAAGAAAATCAATAGTATTTCCTTGGGCAACTTCGTTTCCGTTTTCAAAAGCTCTGTCTGCTTCTTCTCTATATATATCTGCTCCATAAAACGCTTGATCTTCATCTGTGTTAAAATCGGATCCTCGCTTTGCAACAATAAACTTAGCGTCTCCAAATATTCTACCAATATTATAGTGACCTATTAATAAAAATTCAGAAAAACTTGCACCATATGGATGTGCTATAGATTGATTGTTGTGACCATAATTTAATACTATTGTGTTATGCGAATAAGTATAAGGACGAACTCGATTGTATTCCGCTTGCAAATAGAGGTTTTTTAACCCAAAAGCATCGTAATACTTCATCCCAATTTGATAACCTGTTTTGTTTTTCCAAGACCCTTCTCCTCCAAAAACATCGCTTGACGAAAATTCATCTATAATAAATTGTCCATAGGCATTAATTCGGTCAGAAAACTTATACTTCGCACTAAAACCAATCAATGCATTCCCAGATCTTGATCCTGTTGAAAACTGAATTGCTTGAAAAAATATGATTGGATTTAAATAAGCTAAGTCCAATCCATCACCAGCACTTTCCCAAATTACAGATTCAAAGAAGCCAATATTTAAACGTTTCGTAACATTATAACTTAAATAATGACTCGCAATGTATTTGTTTTTATAGGATTTATTGTCGTTTAACACTTCAGATCGTACATCTTTTAAAGACATCCATGTATTGGTGTATTTTATTTTCCAAATGGTAGTGTTTATTTTAAAATATGGATAAGGACTCGCATTATCACTTAAAAACAAGGAACGGTGTCCTTCACCTACAAAGTTTTTTCCATGACCTAATTGAAAGTTAAAATATTTGGAAGGAGAATACGAAACATAACCCGTTGCCACAGGATAATCATAAGCATCTTCTTTAAATTCTTTTGCTATTCCTCGTCCAGGTATAATAGCAGGATTACCTCCATCTGGTTTAATTGACTCTGCAAAACGATTAAAGTAATCTGCAAATCTTCCTTGGCTTTCGTAAAACACGGTAAAAAAGCTTAATTTTTTTCCAATTCCTCCTTGCACATATAATAATCGAGTGTTATTGTAGGTATTCACATCTGCATCTGTATCTTTCCCTATTTGTAAATCAACACCAGGATCTAATGTAAACCAAAAATCTTCACCTTTATAAGCAAACATGTGTTCATTCCACCATTTTCTACCCAACCAAGAAGTTTTTGGTTTTAATATTTTTTGGTTTTCATCTTCAAAATTATAATACTTATTTACATCTTTATATAAATAAGGTTTTTGAGTTGTATGACTGTTAATACCAACCTTATTTAATGCAGCATCAAATCTGCTATAATTTTGAGTAGAAAGAGGAATATTTAATGTACTTTGATACTCTTCATTTGCGTAAGGGTATTTCTTTATATCATCATACTCGTTAGTTAAGCTTACAACTTCTTTTTTAGAAATATTTTCCATCTTAGGCTTCTCTAAAGGAATATTAAATGGAATGGTAAATTGCGTATAGGTAGGCTCACCATTGTATGTTGCTGGAGTTATTTTTGGCAACAAGTTGAATACCCGTTTTACTTCATCTTTTATTTCTGTATAAAAAGCATCAACATATAATACTTTAAACTTTCCTTCTTTTGTCACTTCTAAAAGTAATTCTGCCTTCCCTATATAATTTTCTGAAGAAACAATACCTGGGGTTTTGAAATTTTCAAATAAAAATTGCTTTAACGTAAAATTAAAACAGCTTTCTAATGAATCTATAGAGGTATTAGCACATTCTTTAAAAACAGGATACTTTTCAAAACTAACTTTCTGGGTTTGAGAGTATGATAAAACCGAAGCTAATAAAATAAGAAATGAGGCTAATTTCTTCATTGTAATCTTTCTATATATTTTTGGAAAGATACGGATTTTTACAATGTTTATAACAAAACTACCTCTATCTCTAGACGGTTAGAGATAGAGACTTTTATACTTTTTAAATGTCTATTAATCTATTTGAAATATTATAGGTATCATATATTGAACTTTAACATTTTTATCGCCTTGCTTAGCTGGCGACATAATAGGAAGCTTAGATATTACTCGTATAGCCTCTTCTTCTAAAGGCTTATTTAATGCTTTGGCCATAATGTTAGATATTTCTCCATCCTCATTAATAAAAAACTGTACGTTTATTGTTTGTTTTCCATTTATTTTCAAGTCATTAAATTGTTCTGTTTTAAATTTTCTCTGAATAAATTTCTTTATTTTTTTAGACATACAATTCCTTTTATCATCATTAGTTGCTAAATTTTCACAACCTGGATAAACTGGCACTTTTTCTACTCCAAGCATATTATATATACTTTTATTTGGCATAAAGACAGTATTTTTATTTGGCTCAACAGGAATTTCTAAATCTTTTATTTTAGTCTCATCAATTTTTGAAACATCTGTTTCTTTAGTAGAATTATTATCTACTTTAATAATATCATCTAAAATTTTTGGCTGTATTTCTATTTGTTTTAGTTTAATTTTCTTTTTTGGAACCTTAATATCCTCATCAATTGTGTAAAATATAATTGGAGGGTCTTCAACATAGTTTGTTTCATTTGTGGCTATTTTACTTTCTATTATTTTAAATTTTGTTTGCATAATAAAATAAACAGACAGTAATGCTACAATCAATCCTACTTGAAAAAACAATTTAGAATTCCATTTAATACTAACACTCTTTTTATCCTTTCTTTTAGACAATGCTTTTGGTTGGTCACCGCTTAAATGTTGCTTTGATAATTTCATAATATATATGTTTAAGAGTTTATATACTTATGATATTACAAGGGTTGTGCCAAAAAAAAAATCCCGTTCCTAAAATTAGGAACGGGATTACTATTTATAAATTATTTTTTATTAATTCTCTACTTGGAATAATATTGGTAATGAATATAAAACTCCTACTGCTTTTCCACGCTGTTTACCTGGAATCATTTTAGGTAAAGCTTTTACAACTTTAACGGCTTCTTGTTCAAGTTTAGGGTGTGGTGCACGAGCACGTACTCCAACAACATTTCCTTTATTATCAATTTTAAATTGAACAGAAATACGTTGTCTACCTTCTAAACCTAAATCACCTGCAAGTTCAGTATTAAATTTTTTCTGTACGAACTTCTGAATTTTCTCAGACATACATTTTTTCTTGTCTGCATTGTTTTTTTTCTTTTCACAACCTGGATAAATAGGCACATTTTCAATTACTGCAAAAGGTACGTCTACAATTTCATCGTCAACTGCTTCTTCAATTTCTTCAATTTCTACAATATCTTCTTCTTGATCAACTTCAGCAGACTCAATAATAGTTTCTTCTATATCTGCCTCATCTTCAATAATTTCAATCACTTCTGGAGCTGGTGGTGGTGGTGGTGGTGGTGGTGGTGGTGTATTTATTTCAGTAATTGGAATATCTTCATCTAGATCATCACTCACTTCTAATTTATCTTGATATAAATTAGCTTGTTCGTATGTTTTATTTTCAATTGCTCTCCACGTAATAAATAACATTAATACCATTCCTAGTTGGAAAAATATCATGCTTCTACGATTTAAATCAAATTTTGGATTTTTTTTCAGTTCCATAAAAGTGTATTTATATTGTTGCTAAAATATATAAAATCTTTAGTAAATAAAAGATTTCATGTTTTAATTCTGTTTTTAACTTTTAAAAAGACAAAATAACCAATAATTGAGCCAAATGTATTTGCTAATACATCTATTATATCGGCTTTTCTTGTGGTAGTTAAATTCTCTTGTAATACTTCAATTACTATGCCATAAACTAAAAACACAATAAAAACAATCAATACTGAGCTAACAGGCAAGCCTTTAACTTCATTAAGATTTAAATATGAAATCCAAAGTATCGAAAGTAATAGATAAATAAAAAAATGAATTATTTTATCTAATGGGATATAAAATTCTAGTTTCGGTAAATTTGAAGTTGGCATTAAAAATGCAATTGTAATAATTACAGAATACAATAAAGCTAAAAGTAAAAGGTTTTTAGCCTCCAATAATTTCTTTATATGCTTGATCATCTAATAAACCTTCAATTTCTGATGGATTAATAAATTTAATTTTAACCATCCACCCTTCTCCAAAAGCATCCGAATTTACAATTTCTGGTTCTGTTTCAAGTTTTTCATTAAACTCTACTATTTCACCAGATAAAGGAAGAAATAAATCTGAAACTGTTTTTACAGCTTCAACAGATCCAAATACTTCATCTTTTTCTAATGTTTCATCTACTGTTTCAACTTCTACATAAACAATATCACCCAATTCTCCTTGTGCGAAATCTGTTATTCCTACAGTTGCGATATCACCATCGATACTAATCCATTCGTGGTCTTTTGTGTATTTTAAATTTGAAGGCACATTCATATAATATATATTTTTAAGTTTATTAATTTCCGAAGTTATAACGTAAAGTAAATCCTGTTCTAATAGTGGTTTGCGGAAATGCTGTTGAAATTGCATATTCAGAAAAAGTATGATCATAATAAAACAATGCTGTCAAGTTTTTACTCAGCGCGTAATCTAATGAGAACTGGGCACCATATATAGTTTGACCTGCTGTTGTCTGGCTATTATCTATATCTAAATATCTGATTATTGTTTTATTATCTCTTCTTGATAAATCTAATTTAAAATTTAAATCACTTTTTAAAATTTTCTTTTTCCCACCAAAGTTAGTTCCTATTCTTAGGTCTTTAATTCTATAACCAGCACCAATTATTATTTCATCTCCTCTTAATTCTGTCAATAAATTATTTGCAAAACTTAAGGACATTGCTCTATCTTTTCTAAGTTCAAATAGTAATTTAATCGAGTTTTTCATTTCGAAATCTATTTTGATTAGAGGTGAAAATTGTTCGGTTAAGTTTACATTAGAGAGCAACGTTTCTGTTTTAAAATTACCTGATTGATCGACATCATCTGGATTATTCTTATCGAAATCTAAATTTGTTTGAAATTGATTAACCGTATATCCCGATCTGTAACCATGTTGTAATGAGAATCGTTTAAAGTTCTTTTTAAACCACTTGATTCTCATTAAACCCGTATACTTTAAATTCCAGTTTGGAAGAGGTATATCTCTAAATATTCCGGTATCTTCATCTTCAGGATTACTCCCTTTATAAGCAGATAAAAATGACGTTAATAATACATCTTGATGAGTTTTACCATATCCAATTGGGAATCCATCTTCATCTATATTACTGGGGTTAGTTATATCAATCCCTCTTTCAATAGCTAATCTATTTGCAATAACTAATCTATTCTCTCTAAAATCATTAAATGTTTTTGAAGTAAACTCATCACTTGTACTAAAAGATGTTTTTATTAATAAAGTAGAGATGTTAAAATTCCCAAATGTATTTGGCGATAATGATCTGTATAAATCGTTTTGAATAATAAAATTTTCAGAATAATTTTCAGAATAAATTCTATTCCCAGTAAGATCAATTTTTAACCCAGGAATTAATTCAATATTTGCTTGAATATCTAATTGTTTAGATTCAACTTCTGTATATTGTTCATTAAATTCAGGATATAAAGTTAACCATCCTTTTCTTGCTGCTAACTCTCTAACATCTTCTTGACTACCAAATGTAAAACCAGAGGTAGGTTTTAAAGTACCTGCAAATCCAACCGATCTTGTATAACCTGGTAAATAAGTTCCATTGTTTTCTTGGTAATTAAGTTGAATTTTCTTTACCATCGTAACAATGTCAATTAAAAAATTCATTGACTTTTCTCCAGCACTTAGTGAAGTTGAAGCACCTCCCGTATCGCCTCTACTATTATTTCCTTTTAATTTAGATGCACCTTGTAATGATTCAGATTTTGATTCTTTTCCATTTCCCTTACCTCCTTTTTCTCCAAGGGCACCTCCTGCAGCAATTGCACCAGAATTTGGACCTCCTTTATTTACTCTCTTAGATTTTTTTCTTTTTGTTAGACCAATATATCTATAAAAAGACTTCATATCTAAGCTAGAATTTATACGATGAGTACTGGCATTTTGAACAGAATTACCTAGATTGAATGTTTCAAATACACCATCATCTTTTAAATCTACTTCAATTTCAGCAAATAAATCACTTGTTTTCTGCCATTGGAAATCGCCCGTATAAGAATAAGTAGCTCTAATAAACTTTAAGAATGGCACCTTATTAAATGGTAAATCATAATTAATTTGCAACGATTGAAAATGTTGATTTGGATCACCAACATTAAAAAATCCATCCCAAACACCAATTGAATTATCCGTATCACCAAATGGGTCTATATAGTTTTTTACTGTTCTATTATTAGTAGAAGTAAAGTTTAATCGCAGTGATTTTGAGAAATTATAGTTAATAGTATATTGCCAATCAAACAAGAAATTACGTTGATAAAGTGTTGGAACACCAATACTATTTTCATCTAAATTTAATTCTCTAAATTTTTGCTCATTATATTGCCTTATATAATTTGAACCTACAGAAATATTAGAAGGTAAATAATTAAAATTCATGTCTTTTAACAACTGCCAATATTTACTTCTGAAAATAGAATCATTCTTTTTAAATGGTTCTATAGATTTTGATTCAAAATTATAATTATAAGTACCTCCAAGTCGTACATTCTGATCTAAAGATTCTTCAATTTCAAAACTTCTATGATCCACTTGATTATAGGAAGCCGAAAAAGTAAAGTTTTCTACATCATATACATGAGGCTTCGCATCACCCATTCTATCTTTTCTTACTCCAATAAAATTAACACTTTGTCGTCTTGTATAATCTTCAGATTGTTCTTTAATTTCATTTCGTCTATCTGAATCCTGAGTATTATCAAGTCTTGCATCTAGTTCAATATCTTGAAATTCTGCATCGTATTTTGGTGTTATTAATTCTTCAGAACGACCATAATTAAAAGGAAGCTGAACCCCCCAATTAACAGGTAATAATTGTCCTAAATTTAAATTTGTCACCAGTCCATATTCTTGAATATCCTCTAGGCTTCTTTGTTCTGGCCCTTGTTCAATTGACCCAAAACCAACAGTGCTTTTACTTCCTGTAGCACTAATATCTGCAAAATCCGCAAAATTCACATCCATACTTGCCACTGCAGCCCAACCCCCATCATTATCAAGTTCGGTCATTCTTAATTCATTGAACCAAGTTTCACCACATACATCATTTGTTGAAGCATTTCTAACACCCAACATAATTGTTCTTACATTTCCAAAACTTGGATTTCCTTTAACACCTATTTTTAATTCATTTTCAGGTCCCGAAAAGCTCGAATCTAAAAAAGATTGATCGTAAAATTCGATTTCATTTGGATTGTTATTTGGATCACTTAATGTTATTGATTTTACTATCTGAAGTAATTCAAGTGGTAATAAAAGTCTGTTTTCTATAGGCCATATTTCTTCAGCAGAGGTTGCTCCAAATGATGTAGTATTTAATGGAATTCTTATCTCATAATAATTTTGCGTAAGGTCATTCCCTAATCTAATAAACGCTTCCATATCTTTATCAGTAAGACCTGATTCATTTACAAAAGATTCGTTATGAATGAACATTTCAAGATTTTTATACTGACGCATATCAACATTAAAGTTTTTGTAAACTGCTCTTCCATCTTCTGGTTCTAAACCACAAGTTCTTAACGATAATGATTGCTCATTTTGTCTAATAATATTATTGTTGTTGTTTAACTGTTCTCTTACAACTCCAGGAGGCAATACATAAGGTATTGGAAGCCTATTTTCATTTTCTTCAATACTTACAGTTAAATTTTCAAATAAGGTATTCCCAACAGTTGGATCTTGAGCTCCTTCGTCTAATGCTAACTGAAATCTTCTATAATCACCACGAACTAAATCTAATGTTCCAAAACGTAATACTGTTTGAGTATTAAATCCTGACATAAACATTCTCATAAATCGAATTGATCTAAAATCTGAAGCTCCATTTACTGCTTGATCTGGTTCGCTAATTGGCACTTTAAATTGCAACCATCTAACTGGAATCACATCATTATTCTGAAGTGTTACTGTTATATCCTTACTATCTGTTATATAATCATTATTAGCAATATTCATACCTGGATAAATATCGATATTATATTCAAAATAACTATCAACCGTGTTCATCGTATTATCTCGGTTAACATCTTCTACATCAGGAATTGATGTAGAACCTCTATCTGTATTAGATACTGTTACAGGTGAATTTCCTTGTGTTCCATTATATTGTGAATAACGTTGAACTACATTCCCTTCTGCTTGTAAAAAATATTGATAATTATCACCAGCTGGATCTGCTAACCCTGCAAAATCTGGAAATTGTGCGGCTTCTTCAGCATCACTAAAACCATCATAACCAATATCTTGATTAGTACGTTGATCTCCATCTGTATCAAAAACATAAATTAATGATTGACTCGTTGGCACTTTACCATAAACAGTTGGTATTGTATTGTCCGAACCGCCATCTTCAGGCAAACCATTTTCATATTGTTTTCTTCCATCTTTTAAAACATCTTCAGAAATATTACCTAAGTTAAAAGTAATAGTACCTCCATTATTTCCAATAGATTCATCATATATAAAAGGATCCATTAACCAAAACTCGATGTATTCAACATTTGATCTTTCAAAATCTGTAGTTGTTAATTGTCTTACAACTCCCCCAAAATTTGATGTTGGATTTGGAATTGTATTTCCTCCATTTGCTGCTGGAGTAAAATTATATTGCCCTCTTTCTTCAGGGTTGTAATTTAAATCTAAGGTAAACAATGCTTGCGTCTGGCCTTGAATCACATCTTGATTAGGGAATATTTCATCTCTAAAAACTCGACGAGTAAATGGAGAAGATATATCGTCTACCGAAATTCCATCGGGTCTTTGAGAGCTATAAAATATTGGATCAATAGTATACCAAGATAGTTTTGCTCTTTTATAATTTGCTCCAATATTTCCATTTCCTAATTCACCTCCAAAACCAACTGGTGAACTTGATAAAAACCAAGTTTGTGGGGAACGAATATCAGTTTTTGTTTGTGCTGCTTCAAAATCATCTACATAAGATGTAGTTTTACCGTTTAGATCCGAAACTTTTGGAGCTCCAGGTAATAAATAAGCAAACTCTCCTCTTAATGATAATATTGATTCAACATCAGTATCTATATTTGGAAGTTTATTAACCATTCTTGTTAAAAATGGAACATCTGTAGAATAGTTAGCATTAATTCCAAACATAGTATTATTAACCGGTTCTGAACTAAACGAAGATTTTTGTGTTAAAGGTCTTTCATTTAAATTCAAGTACGTAGCTCCCATTTGGAACTTATCATTAAATCTATGTTCTACATTTACCCCTGTAAACCTTTTTGTTTGTTGCCCGAATAATGTGTTATTTTCAGTAGTTACAGAAATTGGAGTGTTAGAATTTAATAATGAAGGGTCTAGAATTTGAACTCTACCTAATTGGTAATTTACTGTATAATCTACTCCTTCGACTAAAACTCTCCCTCCAGCAGTTACAGTTACTGATCCTTGTGGGATATTAAAAGCTCCTATCGGAATTCCATCTGATCCAGTAGATTTATAGGTTCCTTTTAATTGAAACTTATTTTTATCACTATCTTGTTGTTCTGCTTGTGTTTTTGTAGAGGAATATAACGTTTTATAAACGTATTTTTTTTGATTTGCATTATAGGTAACTGGGACATTATAATCTTCTGAAGCACTTTCTGAATCTCTTAGTTTATCAAATAAATAATTTCCAAAGGGTTCTACTTTTGTGAAAATTATTCTTCCATTTTGGGTGTCTACAGTTATTCCAGGTAGAAAATCAAAGAAACCATCTCCGCCCTGTATTGGATCTCCATTAAAATTTAATTGGTCCAAACTAAAAACATTTAGTAATGGTGTATTTGCTACATCTGTTGGAAGTTCTAATTCTGGAGACTCTGTGCTTCCCGGTGCTTTCACTATAAAATTTTGAGGAGTAGGGTCTGTATATAATATATTCATATTAAACCCTTCTCTTTCTAATTGAAAAGCCCCTAATGGATAAATATTTTTCATCATAATATCCCAAATCGGTTCTTCAACATTGGTAATATTACTTTTTAATAACTTTACAACAAGGTTTTGAGATATCCCTACAATAGGCTCTTCTCCTCCTTCTCCTGGAATTGTTCCTCCAGATGCCTCAACACCATCACTTGAAAATTCCCCTACTTGATATACTTCACCATTTACTGTAAATTGAAATGCTACAGCTAATACTTCATCATTATTCAAACGCTGATTTAATGAAATATACCCTAATTGAGTATCTAATTGATATTCATTAAAATCCAACCTTCTAGCATTTTCAAGTGTAACATAATCAAGTCCATCTCGAACCTGAACACCAAAACCAGACTGTACTGTTGCAATATCTCTAATAGATGAATTTAATATCGAAGATTCTGCTCCTTCTATCCCTAGTGGATTAAAGTCATTATTTGAGTTATCGGGAAAAGCTCCACTTGAAGTATTAATAAAACCACCAGGAGGAAATGGCAATCCAATATTTTCTGGATTGGACTCTCCAATATCTTGGACAGCAACAATATTTCTTACATTATCTGTACGTCCTGTTCTATTTGTAATCCAAACCTCTGTTCTTGTAATTTGAACATTTGTGTTAATAAAAGGATATTGAGATAATACTTTATCATATTTTTCCTTAAAATAATGAGATAAGAAAAAGTGTCTATTCTCATCATAATCTAGAGCAAATATTTCAAAATCTGTTATGGTTGCACCACCTTCGGCAACAACTGTTCTAGATTCAGACTTTTGTTCTGAGAATACACCTGTTATAGTTGTTTTTCCAAACTGAAGTTCTGCTTTAACACCAAATAAACTTTGAGCTCCTTGTATAAGCGAACTATTAAGCGGCATACTTATATTACCTACTTCAATTTTTCGGATAATATCATCTTCCGTCGGAGTATACTCTAATTTAATTTGGTTCTGAAAATCAAATGTAGACTCAGTATCATAATTAGCAGTAATTTGAAGTCTTTTCCCTATTTTTCCAAGTAAACTCAAACTAATTCTTTGGTCAAAATCAAAAGATAAATTACTTCTGTTTCTTGGAGAAAAAGCTGGATTATCTTGCTTGGTATACAATAGTCCCAAATCTATTTCTACACTACCTTGAGGAATTATTTCAATTGAGTCTCCTCCAAAAATAGTTTCAAAAAAACTTGAATTCACATAAAAAGTTGGAAGCAAGTCTTTTTGCAATTCTTCAGACCCTTCTTTTCTTCCATCAGCAGCATCAATTTTTTCTTTAAAATAAGCTTTCATTTGCTCATTCAAAATAAGATCTCGATACTCTTCTTGAGTTAAAATTAAAGGATATGAAATTGTAAAATCTCCAATAATTTGAGTGTAAATATATCTGTCGGTTATAGCATCATACGTATACAAATCTTCGATACTCGTTGGATTTGGTAAATCCATTCGCCCCATTGAATATCCAGTACTTGTAGAATCTTGTGAATATGCAGTTGTAAATCCACTTAATAATACTCCTAAAACTAATATAAGCTTATAAAAGCTGTTTTTTAAATCGTAATTTTTTGACCCCAATTGTTACAAATTTTTTAAAGCTTGTTTAATAATGGTTTCTACGGTAGCATTCGGATCATTCTGCACAATTTTTTCACACACTTTTTCCGCTTGCTTTCTTGCAAATCCTAATGTTTCTAAAGCTGATAACGCTTCATTTTTGTTAGTATTGCTTAAATTTGATGAAACCTCTTCTAAGCCGTAAACTTTTAATATTTTATCTTTTAAATCCAACACCACACGTTGTGCTGTTTTAGATCCAATCCCTTTTACTGATTGTATGGTTGCTAAATCGTTTTGCGCAATAGCATCCTTAACTTGATCTGGCGATAAAGAAGATAACATTGTTCTTGCAATGCTAGCCCCAACTCCAGACACTGAAATTAATAACCTAAATATTTCACGTTCCACTTTACTTGAAAATCCATACAAAGTTTGAGAATCTTCTCTTACTTGTAGGTGAGTGTAAAGTTTAATTTTTTCCTCTGAAGGAAGGTGTGAAAAAGTATGCAATGATATATTTAGCAGATAGCCAACACCGTTACAGTCTAGGACTATATCTGTTGGGTTTTTTTCAACTAATTTTCCCTGTATATGGGTGATCATTGGCTACACGGTTAATGCTTCAAATATAGTATAATTATTTACATCTACAATCCCTGTAAATGCTAAAATATCAGCCTTAAATCAGCACTTATTCATCTCAAATTCTCGCTTCTCTTTTTGTTGCGCATCAACTACAGCAACAGCAGCGATATTTACCATTTCCTCTACGCTAGCTCCTAATTGCAGTATATGAGCAGCTTTCCGCATTCCCAGCATAATAGGCCCAACAGACTCTACTCCGTTTAATTCTTTCAACATTTTATAATTACTATTAGCGGAATCTAAATTAGGAAAGATTAAAGCATTCACCTTTTTACCTGCTAACTTTGAAAAAGGGAACGTTTTTTTAAGCATTTCTGCATTTAATGCAAAGTCTGTTTGAAGCTCACCATCAACAACGGTATCTGGACAAACTCTATGTAAAAACTCAACTGCTTCTTTTACTTTTCTTGCTTGTGGATGTTTTGAAGAACCAAAATTTGCATAGGACACCATTGCTATAACTGGCTTAATACCAAACATTTTCATGGTATAATTAGTCATTTGAGCAATATTTGCTAATTCTTTAGCAGTTGGATCTATATTTATGGAAGTATCTGAAATAAACAACGGACCTCTTTTAGTCAACATTAAGTTAGTTGTCGCAATTTTATTTACACCTTCAAACTTACCAATAGTTTCTAAAACTGGTCTTATTACTACTGGGTATGCTCTTGAATACCCTGAAATCATGGCATCTGCATCGCCTTCATTTACCATCATAGACGCAAAATAATTTCTCTCGCGCATTAGCTTTTCAGCAGCATATAAAGTAACCCCTTTTCGTTTTCTTTGAGACCAATAAATTCTAGCATATTTAGTTAATATTTCATTTTGATCATCGCTTTTTGGATCTAAAATTTCAACATCATCATCAAAATCAATTTCTTTCATTAATTCCAAAATAATGTCTTTTCTTCCCAATAAAATTGGGATCCCAATCCCTTCTTCGTGAACGATTTGAGCTGCTTTTAATACATCTAAATGATCTGCTTCAGCAAATACAATTCGTTTTGGATTTGTTTTTGCTCGATTAAACAACATTCTTAAAATTTTGTTGTCATTACCCATTCTTGCATATAATTCCTCTTCATATTTTTTCCAATCGTCTATTGGCTCCTTTGCAACACCACTTTCAACAGCAGCTTTTGCAACTGCGACAGGAATGGTCGCTATCAATCTAGGATCAAACGGTTTCGGAATAATATAATCTTTTCCGAAGAGCAATTTTGTTTCGCCATAAGCAATATTTACCTGCTCAGGTACTGGTTCTTTAGCTAGTTTTGCAAGCGCATATACCGAAGCCATTTTCATCGCTTCATTTATTTTAGTCGCCCTAACATCTAATGCTCCTCTAAAAATAAACGGAAACCCTAATACATTATTCACCTGATTAGGATGATCACTTCGACCCGTAGCCATAATAATATCCTTACGAGTTTTAATAGCAACATCGTATTTAATTTCTGGGTCTGGATTGGCAAGTGCAAACACAATTGGGTTATCCGCCATAGTTAATAACATCTCTGGTGATAAAATATCTGCTACGGAAAGTCCCACAAAAACATCGGCATCAATCATTGCTTCTTCAATAGTTGTAATGTTTCTTGAAGTGGCAAATTCAGATTTTTCTTTAGTAAGATTATCTCTGTCATCTCTAATTACTCCCTTACTATCAAGCATTACAATGTTCTCTGATTGTACGCCAATAGCTTTGTATAATCTTGTACAAGAAGTTGCTGCTGCACCTGCACCACTAACAACTATTTTTACTTCCTCCATTTTCTTTTCAGCAATTTCAACAGCATTTAAGAGTGCTGCGGAAGAAATTATTGCTGTTCCGTGTTGATCGTCATGCATTACCGGAATATCCAACTCATCTTTTAGACGGCATTCAATTTCAAAAGCTTCAGGAGCTTTAATGTCTTCTAAATTAATTCCTCCAAAGGTGGGAGCTATATTTTTTACAGTTGCAATAAACTCATCAATATTGTGTGTATCCACTTCAATATCAAAAACATCTATATCTGCAAATATTTTAAAAAGCAAGGCCTTACCTTCCATTACAGGCTTTGAAGCTTCTGATCCAATATCTCCCAAACCTAAAACTGCGGTTCCGTTAGAAATTACTGCGACTAAATTTCCTTTATTAGTATATTTATAAACCGTATCTGGGTTTTTCTCAATCTCTAAACAAGGTACTGCTACTCCTGGAGAATAGGCTAATGACAAATCTCTTTGGGTTGCGTATTTTGTAGTTGGAATGACTTCAATTTTTCCTGGTTTTGGAAATTCATGATAGTCTAATGCTTGTTTGCGTTTGCTCTGTTTCTTCATAATAATTAATGTGAAATTACCATTTAAAGTGATTTGCAAAGTTACGGAAGAAGGAAGACAATTTAGTCCTGAAATACTATTATTACTGTTTTTTCAGAAATTCAATATTCCTGATTAATCCTGAATATTTAGTGCGTTTCACAGGGTTTTTTCTGAATATTTCTTGAAACACTTCAGTCGTAATTTCTTCCCAATCCTTTTTAGACATGGATAATAATTCGGGGTGGGGATTAAATAAAGGTTCGTTATGTGATTTACTAAAACGATTCCAAGGGCACACATCTTGGCAAATATCACAACCAAACATCCAGTCATCGAATTTTCCTTGCATCACAGAAGGAATTTCATTTTTAAGTTCAATAGTAAAATACGAAATACATTTACTTCCATTAACTACATAAGGCTCGACTATAGCTTGTGTTGGGCAAGCATCAATACAAGCTGTACACTGCCCACAATGGTCAGTGGTTTTGGAGTCGTATTCCAATTCTAAATCAATAATTAGTTCTGCAATAAAATAAAAGGAGCCGTTTTGTTTTGTAATGAGATTACTGTGTTTTCCTATCCAACCCAATCCGCTTTTTGCTGCCCAAGCTTTATCTAAAACAGGCGCTGAATCTGTGAATGCTCTTCCGTGAACTTCACCAATTTCTTCTTGGATAAACTGAAGTAATTGCTTCAACTTATCTTTTATTACAAAATGATAATCTTGACCGTAGGCATATTTTGAAATTTTATAAGAAGCTGCTTTTTGTGTTTCTGAAGGAAAATAATTCAATAATAACGAAACGACACTTTTAGAATCTGGAACAAGAAGTCTTGGATCTAATCGCTTATCGAAATGGTTTTCCAAGTAATTCATTTCTCCTTGCATATTCTTTTTTAAGAAGCTCTCAAACCGAGGTGCTTCTTCTTCTAAAAATTCTGCTTTACTTATTCCACAAGATAAAAACCCGAGTCTTTTTGCTTCAGATTTAATTAAGTTGGTATGATTTGTTTTTGAATTCAGGATGTCTGGTCGAGCGCAGTCGAGACCTATATAATATTAATAACCTCTCGACTGCGCTCGAGGGGACATCATCAAAACAATCCGCCTTGAGATGGCCCCTTCAATTTCCCTAAATGCTTATAAGCAGCTTCGGTTACTTCACGACCACGAGGAGTTCGCATAATAAATCCTTGTTGGATTAAAAACGGTTCGTATACTTCTTCAATTGTTTCAGAGCTTTCGGAAACGGCCGTTGCTAGCGTTGTGATTCCTACTGGACCTCCTTTAAATTTATCGATAATAGTAGAAAGGATTTTATTATCCATTTCATCCAAACCATGAGCATCTACATTTAATGCTTCTAAAGCGTATTTTGCAATTTTAATATCAATTTTTCCATTGCCTTTTATTTGTGCAAAATCTCTTACTCTTCGCAACAATGCATTTGCAATTCTTGGAGTTCCTCTACTTCTACCTGCAATTTCGATGGCAGCTTCCATAGAAATTGGAACACCTAATATCAGTGCACTTCGTTGTACGATGGTAGTTAATAATTCGGTGGTGTAATATTGTAATCTGGATGCAATCCCAAAACGGGCTCGCATTGGTGCTGTTAATAATCCCGAACGTGTGGTTGCTCCAACTAAAGTAAAGGGATTTAAATTAATCTGAACCGAACGTGCATTAGGTCCCGACTCGATCATAATATCTATTTTATAATCCTCCATTGCGGAATATAAATACTCTTCTACAATGGGACTAAGTCGATGAATCTCATCTATAAAAAGCACATCACGTTCATCCAAATTAGTAAGTAATCCTGCTAAATCTCCTGGCTTATCCAACACTGGTCCTGAAGTTACTTTTATTCCAACCTCCAACTCATTGGCAAGGATATATGCTAAAGTAGTTTTTCCTAATCCCGGAGGGCCGTGAAATAAAGTATGATCTAAAGCTTCTTCGCGTTGGTTTGCAGCTTGAACGAATATCTGAAGGTTATCAAGTACCTGATCTTGTCCAGCGAAATCTTCAAAAGAGAGTGGACGTAATTTTTTTTCTACGTCTAATTCTTCTGGAGTGAAATTTTCGTCTGTGGGATCTAGGTTTTCGTTCATGTTTACTTCCTGTGAAGGCAGGAATCTTATTTATTTTTTCTAAGTCAAATATAATAAAAAAAGCCTCTCGAAAATTCGAAAGGCTTTTTTAAATATATTTTTGAGTTTATAACTTATTACCAATTAGTTTTCATTTGAGGTAACCCTCTTACAATCACCATTAACAGATGAATCTGGCCCTTGTGGTTTACAAGGAGTGCAATATAACCCGTTTGGGACACAACCTCCACCAGAAGAACATGCGGAAGAAGTACAAACAGTACCACCAGTCTTATAATGCCCGCTATCATCCTTAATTAAAGCAATAGTAGACACTTGGTTGTTTTCATTATAAAAACGTAAATATTCATTATTATCGATAATAATTACTTTAAAAGAAAGTGGTTTTAGATTTAAATCATTCTTTAAACTGAATTTTTTAAATGCATTTATAACATCGTCGTTTAATACATTTAAAGTAAATGTCCCGTTTTTTTCTATTCCGATTTTATTGTTAATTATGTTTTCAAAAGTAAAATTTTCTCCTAAGTCATTATTAGTATTATCCTGCTTTTCACAGGATATGATTAGTAAAAATAGTGCAACAAACACAGTTTTAATAATTTTCATAATTGGTTATATTATAATTAATTAACTGCAAGATAGCCAAGATAGCCAAATAAAATATAATTTATTTACAATCAGTCATTTAAAAAAAGCCTTCCGGAAATCGAAAGGCTTTTTAAATATATTGTGAAATTTTTATTTCATAAGATTCCCACTTTCGTGAGAATCCTAATGCGTCAATTCCTCTTCGTTATCTTGAATTGGAAAATCTTGCGGTACAAAATCTTGTCCTGCAATCACGTAATCTGTGTTGTCTTTGTTCATTTTACTATAATCGTATGACCATCTGTGAACTTCAGGAATTGGACCATCCCAGTTTCCGTGAATGTGTTTTACTTCCGCAGTCCATTCTAATGTTGTAGAATTCCAAGGATTTTTTGGGCCTACTTTTCCGAAGAACATAGAATGAATAAAGTTGTATAAGAATACTAACTGACCTGCAGCTGCAAAAAATGCAAACATAGTAATTACCACATTGATGTCTAATAAATCATCAAAATATGGGAAGTTAGAATTGGTATAATATCTTCTTGGTAAACCTGCCATACCGATAAAGTGCATTGGGAAGAAAACTCCGTATGCTCCAATTGCGGTAATCCAGAAATGAATATATCCTAATTTTTTGTTTAACATTCTACCTTCAAACATTTTTGGGAACCAGTGATATACACCAGCAAATAGTCCATATAATGCTGAAATACCCATTACCAAGTGGAAGTGAGCTACCACAAACATCGTATCGTGAACGTTAATATCTAAAGCACTATCTCCAAGGACCAATCCTGTTAAACCACCACTAATAAAGGTAGAAACAAAACCGATAGAAAATAGCATTCCGGTATTCATTTTAAGGTTTCCTTTCCAAAGCGTTGTAATCCAGTTAAAGGCTTTTACCGCTGAAGGAATTGCAATCAATAATGTTGTAAATGTAAATACGGAACCTAAGAAAGGATTCATACCTGTTACAAACATATGGTGACCCCAAACAATTGTTGAAAGGAAAGCAATTGATAATATGGAAGCAATCATCGCTCTGTACCCAAATATTGGTTTACGAGAATTGGTTGCCATAATTTCTGAAACTAATCCCATCGCTGGAAGTATTACAATATATACTTCAGGGTGACCTAAGAACCAAAAAAGGTGTTCGAATAAAACGGGTGATCCACCTTGATTGTGTAACACTTCACCTGCAATATAAATATCTGAAAGGAAGAAAGAAGTTCCGAAACTTCTATCCATAATCAACATTAATGCTGCAGAAAGTAATACTGGAAAAGAAACTACACCAATAATAGCTGTTACAAAGAAAGACCAGATTGTTAATGGAAGTCTTGTCATAGACATTCCTTTTGTTCTTAAATTAAGAACGGTAACTATATAATTTAATGATCCTAATAAAGAGGAAGCAATAAAGATTGCCATCGATACTAACCATAGTGTCATCCCTGCTCCAGAACCTGGAATCGCTTGTGGTAATGCACTTAATGGAGGGTAGATAGTCCAACCTGCATTTGCCGGTCCTGCTTCTACAAATAATGACAATAACATAATCACACTTGATAGGAAAAACATCCAATAGGACAACATGTTCAAGAACCCTGATGCCATATCCCGTGCACCAATCTGCAACGGAATTAATAAATTACTAAACGTACCACTTAGTCCTGCGGTTAACACAAAGAATACCATAATGGTACCGTGAATGGTTACTAATGCCAAATATATATTTGGGTCCATAACTCCACCTTCAGCCCATTTTCCTAAGAATATTTCGTAAACTGTAAATTGATGGTCTGGCCACGCTAGTTGCATTCTAAAAAGCAATGACATAGCGATACCGATAATTCCCATAAACAAACCTGTAATAAGGTACTGCTTAGAAATCATTTTATGATCCTGACTAAAGATGTATTTTGTTACAAATGTCTCTTTATGGTGATGTCCGTGATCATCGTGATTGTTAGCGTGTTCTGACATATCTCTTTAAGCGGTTTTATTATTTTTTTAAAGTTTCTACGATAGTTGCTTGTTCAGCTAACCATGCATTGTACTCTTCTTCGGATTCAACAACAATCTTCATTTGCATATTAAAGTGGTTGGATCCACAAATTTTATTACAAAGAAGTAAAAAATCGAAATCATACATTTCTAAAGCTTCATCGCCATTAGCAATTAATTCGATATTTTTTTCTGTTCTTATTTCGTTGATGTGTTCTACTTTTGCTACGATATCTTCATTCAAACGCATGTCTTCCGTAGTGGTAGTTGGCGTCATCCCGAATTGAGTAATCATACCAGGAACACAGTTCATTTGTAATCTAAAGTGAGGCATATAAGCAGAGTGTAATACATCTTGTGAGCGCATTTTAAACAATACTTTTTTACCTACTGGTAAGTGTAATTCGTTTACTACTTTATCATCTTGTGCATTAGGATCTGACATATCCACTCCTAATTGATTTATTCCTTCAATTAAACGAACATTAGCATCACCTAAGGTATTATCATCACCAGAGTAACGTGCTTTCCAAGCAAATTGGTAAGCGTATAATTCAACTACAATTGGATTATCATCTTCATCAACACTCATAATATCAGACCAAGTAAATAGTCCGTAAATAATTAATGCTGCTAAAACAACTACTGGAATAATGGTCCAGATGAATTCTAATTTATGATTTTCAGCATAGAAAAGTGCTTTCTTTTCTTTATCCCCTCTGTAAACAAATGCGAAGTAATGTAATAACCATTGTGTTAATATTCCAACAAAGAATATCAATGCCATTGTAACTAACATTAATTGATCGGTTTCTAATCCGTGTTCTGAAGCTGCTTCAGGCAATAAAACATCTCCCCATTTCCAGAAACAATATGCAAGTAATCCGTATATAAAGAATACGAACCCTAGCATTAAGTAACCTTGGGTATTATTGTCTTCGTCTGTTGCTAACTCTGAATCTTCAGATTGGTTAGGCTGCGACAATTGAAACACTTTGTTCATTTGCATTACAGCAACGCCAAAAAGAATGATTACTAAAACTACTAAAAATGCGGTCATCTTTATCTATCTAAATAATTATGATTAATAATGAAATTTCTTACTCTCGTTAATAAAAGGATTTCCTTTTGCTAATAATGGAGCTTTTGTTAATGCCGTAAAGACAACAAATATAAATAGTCCTAAGAAAAATAAGACTGAACTAATTTCTGGAATTCCGATGTACCAATGAGTACCTACAGTAGCTGGCATCACCATTACGAATAAATCTACATAATGCCCTAATAGTATCATAACTCCTGCCATTACTACAAACCAATTTACACGTTTGTAGTCGCTATTCATTAATACTAAAATCGGGAATACGAAATTCATTACTACCATTCCGAAGAAAGGTAATTTATAATCTTCTATTCTTGTTACAAAATAAGTTACTTCTTCAGGAATATTCGCATACCAGATTAACATAAATTGTGAGAACCATAGGTATGTCCAGAAAATACTAAATCCGAACATAAATTTTGCTAAATCATGAATATGACTATCGTTTACAAATTCTAAATAACCTTGCGCTTTTAAAACCATAGTTACTAAAGCGATCGCGGTAATTGCACAAACGATCATTCCTGCAAATACGTACCATCCATATAATGTACTAAACCAGTGTGGATCAAAACTCATTAACCAGTCCCAAGACATAATAGATTCTGTATAAATAAAGAACACTAAAAATGCTGCTGAAACTTTAAAACTTTTCTTGAACCATTTTGCTCTATCTTCAGATTCGTCTTGTTTTCTTGATAATTTAAGTGAGTATTGACGGTAAGCAATCCAACCTGCTAAGAAAATAGCAGCTCTAATAGTTACTCCAAATCCGTTTAACCAACCGGATTTATTTTGTAGTAATTTATCATGAGCAACTGTTTCTGGGTTTGCCCAAGCAAATATATGATTCATATTAAATGCTGAAATAGCAATTAAAATAAGCATAATAATTCCTCCAGGAATTAGATAAGCAGTGATTCCTTCCATCACTCTAAACAGTACTGGAGACCAACCTGCTTGAGATGCAATCTGAATCGCATAAAAAGCCAAAGCTCCTAATGCAATCATAAAGAATAGGAATGATGCAATGTATAATGATGACCATGGACGATTTTGTAATTGATGCATTACATGTTCGTAATGTGCTTCATCACCGTGTGCAACTTCTGCATGACCTCCGTCATGTGATTCAGTTGCCGCAGCTTCGTGACCTTCATTAGAAGTAGCTTCTACATTATGACCTCCATCGTGATTTGATGCCATCATTTCTTTTACTTCCGCAGTAGAACTGGGAGTTGAAAGAAAACCTGTAACGATTCCTAGGGCTCCAATTACCATAAGAACTATTGCAAAAAGTTTTAATTTACTTGGTAGCGTGTACATATCTTTAGCTATTCTCTTTATTCTTTAATTAATGTGTTTCGTGAGAAGTGATTGTTTCCTCTACTGAAATTGTTTCTACTGACATCATATTTCTTGCAGCCATAATAGAATCTTTTTGAACAGTTGACCATAAAGGCTCACCGTTTAATGTCGATTTTAAATCCATTACGTGCATTACTATTTGCCAACGATCTTCAATACTTGTTTGTGATGCGTGAGAACCCATTGAGTTCAAACCATACATCATTACGTGATAAATATCTCCTTCGGTAATATTTCTTCCTTTATCTGAATAATTTGGTATTCCAAGAAATTTCTCTCTCTTTACCAATTCTCCTTGTCCATCACCTTTCTTTCCGTGACAAATTGCACAATAGATATTATATAACTCTTTTCCTTTTTTAAGGTTTTTGTCTGTAATCTCTAATGGATTCTTAAGTTCAGCTGTTGCTAATGCTTTTCCTTCCAAATTATTTGGGTACTCATAAGGCATCCAACCTCTAGAAATGGTTCCTTCAACAGGTAATAAGTTTACTTGTTGATTTGGTAAAAATTCATATTCACCATTTGTTTCTGGACTTACTGCCTTATACATATTAGGCATATATCTATAGTTAGGTGTTTTATTATCGAAACAAGAAGTCAAACTTAATGCTACAATAATGACAACTGCTATGTTTACTAAATTCTTCATATTAGTGATCTCCGTCCTTTTCGATTAATTTAACTTCTACAGCTCCTGTTGTTTTCATAAATTCTGAAACAGCTTCCGTATTATGACTTGCATCTACTTCCATTAAAAAATGGTCATCTGTAGTTCTTACATCAGGGTTTTCTGCTTTTTTGAATGGCCATAATTTACTTCTCATATAAAAAGTAATTACCATTAAATGCGCTGCAAAAAACACTGTAAGTTCAAACATAATAGGAACAAATGCTGGCATATTCTCAATATAACTGAAACTTGGTTTACCACCAATATCTTGTGGCCAATCTTCAATCATAATATAATCCATCATCAATACCGATATTCCAAGACCAATTAATCCATAAATAAATGAAGTAATTGCAATACGAGTATCCGCAAGTCCCATCGCTTTTTCTAGTCCGTGAACTGGAAATGGTGTATAAATTTCTTCAATATGATAACGCTCATCACGTACCTTTTTTACGGCTTGTAATAAGATATCATCGTCATTATATAAAGCATGAACAACTTTAGATGCCATAATTATTTGTTTTTATTTTTAATTGAAAACTCTACTTCTTCACCGTAATGTTTAGCATCGTCTCCGTGATCTGCTCTTAATTTTTTGAAATTAGCCCCAGATGATTTCAAAATAGATTTCACCTCTGCTTGTGCAATTACCGGGAAATTTCTAGCGTACAATAAGAAAAGTACAAAGAAGAATCCAATGGTTCCAATAAAGGTTCCGATATCTACAAATGTAGGTGAGAACATCGTCCAAGATGATGGAAGATAATCTCTGTGTAATGAAGTTACGATAATCACGAAACGTTCAAACCACATTCCAATATTTACTACAATCGAAATTATAAAAGAGAACATAATACTTCTTCTCAATTTTGGTATCCACATAAATTGTGGAGAGAACACATTACAAGACATCATTAACAAATAAGCCCACCAATAAGGTCCAGTTGCACGATTTAAGAACGCATATTGTTCATACTCAACACCTGAGTACCAAGCGATAAACAACTCAGTAATATAGGCCACACCAACGATAGAACCTGTAATCATAATTACAATATTCATTAACTCGATGTGTTGCATTGTAATATAATCTTCTAAGTTAGATACCTTTCTCATAATAATAAGCAAGGTATTTACCATTGCAAATCCAGAGAATACCGCTCCCGCAACAAAATATGGAGGGAAGATAGTTGTGTGCCAACCTGGAATTACTGCTGTAGCAAAATCAAAAGATACAATGGTGTGTACAGAAAGTACTAAAGGAGTTGCTAAACCAGCTAACACTAAAGACACTTCTTCAAAACGTTGCCAGTCTTTCGCTCTACCACTCCAACCAAATGATAAGATGCTATAAATTCTTTTTGTAAATGGAGTTACTGCTCTATCACGAATCATTGCGAAATCTGGAAGTAATCCTGTCCACCAGAACACTAACGATACCGAAAGATATGTAGATATTGCAAATACATCCCAAAGCAATGGTGAGTTAAAGTTCACCCATAAAGATCCGAATTGATTTGGAATTGGAACTACCCAATACGCTAACCAAGGACGCCCCATATGTATAATTGGGAATAATCCTGCCTGTATCACAGAGAAGATTGTCATTGCTTCTGCAGAACGGTTAATACCCATTCTCCATTTTTGACGGAATAATAATAATACTGCAGAAATTAATGTTCCTGCGTGACCAATACCT
>JASFZG010000148.1:0-3998 GCA_046055745.1 Flavobacteriaceae bacterium
CCAAGACAATTTTAAAATCTTATTATTCAACTCCCAAAAAGGAAGAGCAAAACAAATGAATCTTGGAGCAAAACAAGCAACAGGAAGCATTTTATATTTTCTTCACGCAGACAGTTTTCCACCAAAAAACTTTGACCAATTAATTATTGATGAAGTTGAAAAAGGAAATTTAGCAGGATGTTTTAAAATGAAATTTGACAACTCTCATTGGTGGCTCAGATTGGCTTCTTGGCTAACTCATTTTTCTTGGCGTGCTTGTCGTGGTGGAGATCAAAGTCAGTTTATTACCAAAAACTTATTTAACGAAATTGGAGGCTTTGATGAAAGTTACGTCATCTACGAAGACAATATCTTAATCAACGAACTTTTTAAACGAAAGCAATTTGTAGTGATTCAAGAATGGATTACTACCTCAGCAAGATTATACGAACGAAAAGGAATTTGGAAGCTACAATACCATTTTTGGGCTATTTATGTAAAGCGATGGTTTGGGGCTTCTGCGGAGGATATTTACAGGTACTACATAAAGAATATTGCTTGAGTTATTACCCAGAGTATTATTTTTTACACTCCTTGCTATGTTTCTAAAAAAAGACCTCACAGGTTTTGGAAACCTGTGAGGTCTGTAACTGTGAAATAAATTTTATTTTACAGTAAAATTATTTTTAGAAAAAGTAGTCCAAATAAAATAACTGCTAAAGCAATTCCTTTTATTTTTCCATTTTTATTAAATATCAAATTCATATTTATACCTTTTTTACTTCTCTTTGTCTTACGTAAATTTCAATAAAAAGTGCGATTGATGTTAAAACGGGACCAGATAATGGAGCTAATTGCCAAAACAATTCAGAACCTGTTTTAAGTTCTTCCCCCTTTAAATCGTTAATCACCCATCCTGTAAAAAAAAGACAGATAATAAGAAGTACAAACAAGTATTCTCTTTTTATTTTTATCATTTTGAGTCATCTGGTTATTTATCAAAAGTAAGAAAATAATTTTGAATAAGGTTTTCTACTGGCTTATTCTGAGGAGTAAACATCGTATTGTCTTTCCCTCCAATTCCTTCGTGTTTGATATGCCATTTCCAAAGAAATCCCCCTACAAACCATTCTTCTTTCCAGATTTCTTCAAACAATGCTTTGGTTAAATTTTCTTGCGCTTTTAAATTTACTTCGCCCAAATTCCGGTCACTTTTCCAAGGTTCTTTTCCTGAATAGTTCACGCTTCGGTAACCATATTCTGTAAATAATATTTTCTTTTTTACTTTTTCAGAAACTGAAATCATTTCTTCTTTCCAAGGTTTCCAACCTGTTTTTGCTTCTTCAATAGTAGGTGTTTCACTATCTGAAATCGGGAAATAAGCATCAATTCCTATAAAATCTAATTCCTTCCAAAAAGGTACGCGTTTGTATTCGTCCCAATTTGCAGCGTAAGTAAGTTTTCCTTTATAAATCGTTTTAATTTCGGTAATCAAATCATTCCAATAATCGGGTCGATGAATAATAAACTGTTCTAATTCGGTTCCTATACAGAAAATATCGGCTTTATTTTCTTCAGCAACTTTTGTAAAGTCCAAAATAAAATCACGATACGAATTCTCTAAAACCAACCAATCTTCTTCCGAAGTCATTTGTAAATCACCGGTATATTCTCCATGCCAAATCCAAATTTGAGGCTTCACCATTACTTGAATCTTATTTTGATGAAGCTTCTCAACATACTGCTTCACTCCTTCTTTAGTTTCGCCAAACCATTGCCTGTCTGAGTTATAACCGATTTCAGGATGTTTTAAGTTTTTGATAAAACCAAAGGGCATAATCGCAGCATAATTTGCGTTTAGCCTTATAATAGGATCAATATGTTTTTGGTTTAAAGAATCGGGAGATGCAACAAAACTAACTCCGTTAATATGGGTTTCTTTTTGTGCGCAACTATTCAGAAATGAAATACTGAGAATAAAAATAGAGAGAATAATTCTAAAATTCATTGGTTTGGTTATTCAATAAATTTCAAAATACAAAATTATTTATCATTCATTAAAACCTTAACAAAAATTAAACTTTTTGCTTCTTCTTTTTATTTTCTAAAAAGTTTATAGTGCCTCCTAGATTTATATTGTATTGTCCAAAAAAGAAATGTTGACTTGCCCTATCAGATGGAGATTGAGTTGTTCTAATATCGGGCATATTAATAAATCCTCCTTTTAGCTCAGTCTGGAGAAAAAGGTGTCTGAAAAATGTAACATTTACACCTAATAATAGATGCGCTCCCCAGCCTGCCAAATGAAACTCGTCATATCTCTCTTTACTAATTAAAGTCGTGTTTGTTTTTGGGTATAAACCACCAAAGCCAGCACCTACAAACATATTTAATTGTATGTTTTTATGAAATGAATACAACTCATCAAATCTTCTTACTTCAGCATTAATATAGTTTAATCCATCGGTATGTTCAAACTCTAAAAAACCTTCTTCAATCACTATATTATCATTATCATACACCCCTTCATAAGGAGAACCACTAGCTCCAATATACCCTGATATTTGAGTTGTTTGCCCTTCTTGTACTACATATTTCATATGATCTATTCCTAATGAAACACTGTAATGGTCAGAAAAATAATATCCCAATCTTAAATTATATTGTGGTAAGGTTAAATTTCCTAGATAAAAATAGCGTTCAAAACTCCAATCGGTTTGATTGTCTTTTGCGACTACTTTATGTAATTCAAAATTATAATCATCCCCTTCAAAATGAATATCAGATGTAGAATACCAATCCCAATTATAACCCCAATACAAGAAAAACTCACCTTTTTTTCCGTTTTTCAGAACAGGTAAAACTTCTTGTGAATATCCATATAACGATATGAACACCAATAATATAAGTAATTTAAATTTCATTTGCAAAACACTAATAATTATGAAGATTTTAGAAGAATAAAAGTAAGAAAAATTGTGCTTCCTAAGCCTGCTAAAGTGCTTTTTTTTACTATAACAGGAAGGAAGACTTTAATTAATAACATATAGTAAGTAGAAAATATTATGGATTCCTTACACCCTTATTTCATTAACTTTACAAGGCATTGTATTTATTCCTTACAATTAAATTAATATTTATAATCATTTTAAATTATTGTCCGTTTTTAAGTTACTACCTTTATAGACGACATACTTTTCAACTTTATTATTTATGGAACATATTGTAATTATTGGAAACGGGATATCGGGAGTCACTACAGCTCGACATATTCGAAAGTTATCCAACAACAAAATCACCATTATTTCTGCTGAAACTGAATTTTTCTTTTCACGAACAGCTTTAATGTACGTCTATATGGGACATATGAAATTTGAACATACCCAACCCTACGAAAATTGGTTTTGGAAAAAAAACAATATCGAGCTTAAACAAGCTTATGTTGAAAAAGTAAATTCTGAAGAAAAACAGCTCGTTTTTTCTAACGGCGAAACCATGGACTACGACAAATTAGTTATTGCCACTGGAAGTAAACCCAATAAATTTGGCTGGCCGGGACAAGATTTAGACGCAGTTATGGGAATGTATCACAAACAAGATTTAGAGAATCTTGAAAAATATGCCCCTAATAATAAAGTATGTAAACGTGCTGTGATTGTTGGTGGTGGATTAATAGGAATTGAAATGGCAGAAATGTTACGAAGTCGAGATATTCCAGTAACTTTTTTAGTGCGTGAATCTAGTTTTTGGAATGGAGTTTTACCTGCGGAAGAATCTGAAATGATCAATCGCCACATTAAAGAACACCATATAGACTTACGATTAAATTGCAATTTGAAAGAAATTATTTCCGACCAAAACGGAAAAGCACGTGCGGTCGTCGTTGCGGAAACAGGTGAAGAAATTCCTTGTGATGTTGTTGGATTAACCGCTGGTGTTTCTCCAAATATTTCTTTTTTGAAAGAATCTGGAATTGATTTAGGAAGAGGTGTAAAAGTGAATCATTTCCTCGAAACCAA
>JASFZG010000149.1:0-5269 GCA_046055745.1 Flavobacteriaceae bacterium
AATTATTTTACCTCAACTGCAAATGAATATGATCATCATGCCTTACTGCTCTACAGCCGTGATATCTGATTTTAGAATTCGACAAATTCATTCGTTTTTTTAAATGAGGTTCAATAAATATTTTCCCAACACTATTATTTTTCAAAATACTATTAATTAACCTTTTTGTTCCCTTTTCTGAAAACACCAAATGTTTATTAATTTCTCCAAATGTTATGTATTTAGGATAGTCGTATTGAAAATACCCTTTCTCTAAACAGGTTTTTATCTGATTGAATTCGTTAGCTTTAGGATTCACAAAAACACCATAACCACTTACCGATTTTTGTTTTTCTGAAATAGCTCCTTTTTCTTTTTCATAAATTAAACTAATGTCTATTTTCTTTCCGTCATTATGACTTAAATGTGGAAGAAGTGGAAAATTATCTATAAAAGGAAAATTAGCATCTAGATAATGAATTTTAATAGATGTTCCTTTTAAGTTTTTTTCGGTTTGAAGTAATATTTTATTCAATTCTGGTCGAACATAATTCCTGTTTAACAGAATTGTCATATAATTTGTAGAATGTATTCCTTCCGTAGTTATTATTTTTTCTCTTCCAAAAATTGGTGCTATTAAAGGTATTAGCAAAAATGTTGAGACAAGATACAATCCTGTAAAAACAAATGTAATTATGGTATTAGATTTCTGTTTTCTTCTACTTAAAACGAAAAGGCTTAACAGATAAACAATACCACCTATTTGTGTCACTACAGTAAGAATGACAAATAAAATTAATTGAAATATTATTTTCAAAAAGGGTTTCATTTAAATTATTCTATTGTTTTATAACATGTATTATTCCGAATAAGTATAAATGAAGAAAATCTATTTATATCTCAAATAAAAAATATTCCTGCCTTCGTAGGAATTTGTATATTTAACCCATGCAAATTCCACAAGGAAAAAAAATATATTTCTCCAGCGACAATCACCTTGGTGCTCCTACCAAGGAAGCAAGTATCCCTCGTGAAAAGAAGTTTGCACAATGGTTAGATGAAGTAAAAGAAGATGCTGCCGCCATATTTTTATTAGGCGATTTATTCGATTTTTGGTTTGAGTATAAAACGGTTGTCCCAAAAGGGTTTGTGCGTGTCCTCGGAAAACTTGCCGAAATAACCGATAGCGGAATCCCTGTTTATTTCTTTGTTGGAAACCACGATTTATGGATGCGTGACTATTTTGAGGATGAATTAAACATTCCTATTTATAGAGATTGCAAAGAGTTTACGTTTAATAATAAATTGTTTTTAATTGGTCATGGTGACGGAAAAGGTCCTAATGACAAAGGTTATAAACGAATGAAAAAAGTTTTCACCAATTCTTTTTCTAAATGGTTGTACCGATGGTTACATCCCGATATTGGAATGCGATTGGCACAACATCTTTCGGTAAAAAACAAACTGATTTCTGGTGATGAGGATAAAAAATTCTTAGGCGAAAATGAAGAATGGTTAGCCTTATACGCCAAACGGAAATTAGAAACTAAACATTACGATTTCTTTGTTTTCGGGCATCGACACCTCCCTATGGAGTTAAAAGTCGGGGAGAATTCTACTTATATCAATATTGGCGACTGGATCAATCATTATACGTATGGTGTTTTTGATGGGGATAATTTTGAATTAAAAAAGTACTAGTCATCACGAACACAGTGACGTGATTTTTAGTTATACTCATGAGCTTACTTAGCTTTACTGGTAGAGACGTTTTACTTCAGTCTTTCTCTTACCGAAGCATAAGTAGAAACCAGATAAGGTACTGCAAAAGTTAGCAACAACTTCCACCAATTTATTTTATCAAATTGCATTGAAAAGAGCACATCACCTTGGTTGATAATATTCAGGATAATACCCACCACCAAAGCAACTTTTAGTGAAGAAATCACAATATCTTTTTCGATAATTGTTTTACAAATTTTTAGAAACATTTGGGGGATTTTACTTTCAGTTAGACGAAAATCAAACTAATACTTACTCCTTAATATCCTTCACTTTTAGCTGCAAGCTTACATTGCCATTCCATTCATTTTCATCAATGGTATAGGTTGCTTTAAAAAGTTTTCTTTCAGAAATTAAATCTAATTTATCTCCCAGTCCGAAGCCAATTCCAACTAATTTATTATGGCTGCTTCGACTCCGCTCAGCAACCGAAATAGATTGAGTTGCTGTAAACCGAAGATGTGTTTTGTCTTCTCCTACTTGTTTTCCGTAGCCAGTATCTTGTAAATCTTCCGTCATAAAAACAGGCGTCATATTTCCTGGTCCAAAAGGAGCAAACTGAGATAAAATCCTGTAAAACTTTGGAGTAATATCTGTTAAATTAATTTGAGCATCAATTTTAATCTCAGGAATTAATAGTTTTGGGTCGATGGTTTCTGAAACCACTTTTTCAAACTGAGCTTTAAAGCCTTCGTAGTTTTCTTCTAATAAAGTAAGTCCGGCTGCATATTTATGACCTCCAAATTGTTGGATAAATTCTGAACAAGCTTCCAAAGCATTATAGACATCAAATCCTTTTACACTTCTTGCCGAAGCTGCCAACACATCACCACTTTTAGTAAAAACTAAGGTTGGTCGATAGTAGGTTTCAGTCAATCTAGAAGCTACAATTCCGATCACGCCTTTGTGCCAATTTTCGTTATAAACTACGGTTGTAAATCCTTCCTTTTCATCATTAGCTTCAATTTGTGCCAATGCTTCAATCGTAATTTGTTTATCGGCTTCTCTTCTATCGGTGTTGAATTGATCGATATCTACGGCATATTCAGCAGCCAAGTTCTGATCGGTTTCAGAAAGCAATGTAACGGCATGATTTCCGTGTTTCATTCTTCCTGCTGCATTAATACGAGGAGCAATGATAAAAACCACATCGGTAATCGTTAATACTTTCTTTTTTACTTGTTGAAGAATAGCCTTAAAACCTGGTCTTGGATTGTTATTAATAACTTGAAGTCCGTGATAAGCAAGAATTCTGTTTTCATCCACAATCGGAACAATATCCGCACCAATTGCCGTAGCCACCAAATCAAGATAAAGAATTAAATCGTCAATGGTTTCTCCCTTTTTGGAAGCCAATGCTTGCACGAGTTTAAAACCCACTCCGCATCCACAAAGCTCTTTAAAAGGATAGTTACAATCCTCCCGTTTTGGGTCTAAAACTGCGACTGCTTTTGGTATTTCACTTCCTGGGCGGTGATGATCACAAATAATAAAATCGATTCCTTTTTTAGAGGCATACTCAACTTTATCAATGGCTTTAATTCCGCAATCCAAAGCGATAATTAATGAGAAATCGTTGTCTTCGGCAAAATCAATTCCTTTAAATGAAATTCCGTAACCTTCTCCATAGCGATCTGGGATATAGGTTGCCACATTGGGATAGGTTGTCAATAAATAAGAAGATAATAAAGCCACGCTTGTGGTGCCATCTACATCGTAATCACCGTAAATCAATATGTTTTCTTCAGCAGTAATCGCAGCTTCAATTCTTGTTACTGCTTTTTCCATATCCTTCATTAAAAAAGGATCGTATAAATCGTTTAGATTTGGACGAAAAAAATCTTTTGCTTCTTTAAAAGTTTCAATTCCTCTTTGTACTAATAAGTTTGCTGTCGATGTTTCTACTCTCAATTCTTTTTCAAGATGAGCAACTTTTATAGGGTCTGGTTTTGGTTTTAGAGTCCAACGCATAATTTTTGAAATTCCAATTTTTAATATTCAAATTCCAAAAAATTAAGCGGAACTTGTGGTTTGTAAATTGGTGTTTATATTAATGGGAAGTAGAGAGTAAATGTAAAAATTATTCTTTAATAAAACATCAAATTTGGAAGTTTCTTAAATTCTTTATAAATTCATTGTCGCAAATGATAAGCTGTTTCATTGTTGAAATTCCTCCCTAGTTTATTTTAAATCCTTTTATTATGAAAAGTAAAAACCGCATTCTTTCATTACTCTTCTTCACTATTTCTTTAATTGTATTTTCTCAAGATGGAGTTTTAGATCCTTCATTTGGCGATAACGGTATTGTAATGATGGACTTTTATAGTTTTAGGGATTATAGCTTTAGTATTTCTCAACAAAGTAGTGGGAAAATTATTTCAGCTGGTCAAATACAAACTGAAAATAATATAGCTCAAGGGTCATTAGTTAGATTTCAGACAAACGGATCTTTAGATACCTCTTTTGGTAATAATGGAATTGTACTCTTAGATTTAGGAACATATTTTTATTATTATAACACTATTTTTTCGCTAGATAATGACGAATTAATTGCCGGAGGTACTATTGGAAATTGGGGTGAAAAGGATTTTATAATTAGTAAGTTTATGCCTAATGGAGATGTTGATTCTGGCTATGGTGTAAACGGAAATAAAATAATTGATTTTCTTACTGAAGATGATTTTCTTTTACAAATAATCCAACATAATGGAAAAACATTAGCAATAGGGCGTTCTAAAATGGGTTCAGACTATTTTATTTCTTTGGCAAAAATCCTTTCCTCTGGAGAATTAGATACTGATTTTGGAGTAAATGGTATACTTACTTTAGATATTAATGAAGGATATTTTAATTCATTTTCGGCTTCTTTACAAGATGATAATTCAATTATTTTATCTTTTACTGAGGATTTAACCAATAATGATAGAGTTAATAAAATTATTAAACTTTTTGAAAATGGAACTATAGATAACACTTTTGGTAATGATGGAATTATAGAAATATTTTTTAACAATGTTAATAATATTCAATCGATTATTGAAGTAGATTCTAACAATAGAATTCTTATTATGGTTACTCAAAGTATAGAACTTGATGAATTTTCTAGCTCAATATCTCGTTATACTCCAACCGGTAATTTAGATACCTCTTTTGGTACGAATGGTTTCTATAATTTTGAAACTTCTTTTTATTCTCAAAAAATTATTGTTCAGCCCAATTCAAGAATTCTTGTTGGTGGTGGGATTCCCGGGTTTGAAAGCTCTCTTTTTACATTAAAACGGTTGTTTAATAATGGAACAATAGATAATTCATTAAACGGAAATGTTTATGGGAATTTTGAAAACTCAGATTTTATTCTTCAAGACGACGGTAAAATATTAGCTACAGGTAGTTCTTATTGGTATGATGGTCCAGAAGACATGGTGCTTGTTCGTTATAATAACAACCCTTTAAGCTTCTCAGATAACAACATCAACAACCTTATTGTTTACCCCAACCCTTCAAAAGG
>JASFZG010000150.1:0-10571 GCA_046055745.1 Flavobacteriaceae bacterium
GAAACTCCATATCGTAAAGTTACAGACGGAGTGATCGATTTAAAAAGTGAACCTATTTATCTTTCAGCTGAAGAAGAAGAAGAAAAATTAATAGCACAAGCACATATTGATATTGCTGATGACGGAACCATCCTAACCGAGAAAGTAATTGCTCGTATGGAAGGGGATTTTCCAGTGGTTGAATCAAAATCGATTCATTATACAGATGTTGCGCCAAATCAGATATCATCAATTTCGGCTTCGTTAATTCCATTCTTGGAACATGATGATGCCAACCGTGCATTGATGGGATCTAATATGATGCGTCAAGCAGTACCATTAATGAGAGCAGAGTCTCCAATTGTAGGTACAGGTTTGGAACGTCAAGTAGCTTCAGATTCACGTGTATTGATCAATGCAGAAGGTGATGGAGTTATTGAATATGTAGATGCTAATAAAATTACAGTTTCTTACGATCGTACAGATGAAGAACGTTTGGTAAGTTTTGATGGGGATGCAAAAACCTATAAACTTATTAAGTTTAGAAAAACAAACCAGAGTACTTCTATTAACTTAAGACCTATCGTTAAGAAAGGGGATAGAGTTACTAAAGGACAAGTGCTTTGTCAAGGATATGCTACACAAGCTGGTGAATTAGCTTTAGGTAGAAATATGAAAGTAGCCTTTATGCCTTGGAAAGGGTATAACTTTGAGGATGCGATTGTAATTTCAGAAAAAGTAGTTCGCGACGATATCTTTACATCAATTCATATCGATGAATATTCATTACAAGTTCGAGATACCAAATTAGGTAACGAAGAATTAACAAATGATATTCCTAATGTTTCTGAAGAGGCTACAAAAGACTTGGATGAAAACGGAATGATTCGTATTGGTGCCGAAGTTAAACCAGGAGATATATTAATTGGGAAAATTACTCCAAAAGGAGAAAGTGATCCAACTCCTGAAGAAAAATTACTTCGTGCCATCTTTGGTGATAAAGCGGGTGATGTAAAAGATGCTTCTTTAAAAGCTTCTCCTTCATTACACGGTGTGGTAATTAATAAAAAGTTATTTGCTCGTTCTATTAAAGACAAGCGTAAAAGAGCTCAAAACAAAGAAGAAATTGCTTTGTTAGAAGATGAGTTTGACAAAAAATTTGATGATCTTAGAGATATTCTGATCGAAAAACTTTTCAATATAGTTTCAGGTAAAACTGCACAAGGTGTAACTAATGATCTTGGTGAAGTTGTTTTTCCTAAAGGAAAGAAATTTACTTTAAAAATGTTAAATGAAGTAGATGACTTTACACATTTAACAGGTGGAACTTGGACAACAAATTCTGAAACCAATTTATTGGTGGATGATTTAATGCACAACTATAAGATTAAAGAAAACGATTTACAAGGAAACTTACGTCGTGAGAAATTTGCTATTTCTGTTGGGGATGAATTACCATCAGGAATCTTAAAACTTGCTAAGGTTTATGTTGCTAAAAAACGTAAATTAAAAGTAGGAGATAAGATGGCGGGTCGTCACGGTAATAAAGGTATCGTTGCACGTATTGTACGTCAAGAAGATATGCCTTTCTTAGAAGACGGAACTCCAGTAGATATCGTACTTAACCCATTAGGGGTACCTTCTCGTATGAATATTGGTCAAATTTATGAAACAGTTCTTGGGTGGGCTGGTCAAAAATTAGGTCAAAAATATGCAACTCCAATTTTCGATGGTGCTACCATTGAAGAAATTACTGCTTTAACAGAAAAAGCAGGAGTTCCAGAATTTGGTCATACCTATTTATATGATGGTGGAACTGGTCAACGATTTGATCAAAAAGCCACCGTTGGTGTTATTTATATGATTAAGTTAGGTCATATGATTGACGATAAAATGCACGCTCGTTCCATAGGACCATACTCATTAATTACGCAACAACCTCTTGGTGGTAAAGCACAGTTTGGTGGTCAGCGTTTTGGAGAAATGGAAGTTTGGGCATTAGAAGCATACGGTGCATCTAGTACACTTAGAGAAATATTGACAGTAAAATCTGATGATGTTGTTGGTAGAGCTAAAACTTACGAAGCAATCGTAAAAGGAGAAGCAATGCCAGAACCAGGATTACCAGAATCTTTTAACGTGTTAATGCACGAATTAAAAGGATTAGCTCTAGATATTAGATTAGAAGAATAATTTTAAATCCCCGCGAAAGCGGGGATTTAAAAGTCATTAAAAGACTATTTGAAGCCTAACACTTCAAACTTAATTTACAAAGCATAGTACATAGCATTATGGCAAGAAATAAAGAAATAGTAGCAAAGAAATTTAGTAAAATTTCGATTGGTTTTTCTTCTCCAGAAAAGATTTTAGCTGAATCTCGTGGTGAAGTTTTAAAACCAGAAACAATTAACTACCGTACGCACAAACCAGAACGTGACGGGCTTTTCTGTGAGCGTATATTCGGACCTATCAAGGATTACGAATGTGCCTGTGGAAAATACAAAAGAATCCGTTATAAAGGAATCGTTTGTGACCGTTGTGGTGTAGAAGTAACAGAAAAGAAAGTACGTCGTGATCGCGTAGGACATATTAATTTAGTAGTTCCTGTAGCACACATTTGGTACTTCCGTAGTTTACCAAACAAAATTGGTTACCTTCTTGGATTACCTTCTAAGAAGTTAAATATGATCATTTATTACGAACGTTACGTGGTGATTCAACCAGGTAATGCAATGAATGAAGAAGGAGAACCAGTTCAGAAAATGGATTTCCTTACTGAAGAAGAATACTTAAATATTTTAGAAGTACTTCCTCAAGAAAACCAATATTTAGATGATGAAGATCCAGAGAAATTCATCGCTAAAATGGGAGCTGAATGTTTAATTGATTTACTACGTCGTATCGACTTAGATGAATTGTCATTCGAACTTCGTCACAAAGCAAATAACGAAACTTCAAAACAACGTAAAACGGAAGCATTAAAACGCCTTCAAGTTGTAGAAGCACTTCGTGAATCAAATAAAAATAGAGAGAACAGACCAGAATGGATGATTATGAAGGTGGTGCCAATTATTCCGCCAGAATTACGTCCGTTAGTGCCTCTAGATGGTGGTCGTTTTGCGACTTCAGATTTAAATGACTTATACCGAAGAGTAATTATTAGAAACAATCGTTTAAAGCGATTAATGGAAATTAAAGCTCCAGAAGTAATTTTACGTAACGAAAAACGTATGCTTCAAGAGTCTGTAGATTCATTATTTGATAATACTCGTAAATCATCAGCAGTAAAAACAGATTCTAATAGACCTTTAAAATCGCTTTCAGATTCATTAAAAGGTAAACAAGGACGTTTCCGTCAAAACTTATTAGGAAAACGTGTGGATTATTCAGCACGTTCGGTAATTGTTGTTGGACCAGAATTAAAATTATCTGAATGTGGTATTCCTAAGGGAATGGCTTCAGAACTTTACAAGCCTTTTATTATTCGTAAATTAATAGAAAGAGGAATTGTAAAAACGGTAAAATCTGCAAAGAAAATTATCGATAAAAAAGAACCAGTTGTATGGGATATTTTAGAAAATGTTTTAAAAGGGCATCCTGTATTATTAAACCGTGCGCCTACGCTTCACCGTCTAGGTATTCAAGCTTTTCAACCAAAATTAATTGAAGGAAAAGCAATCCAATTACACCCATTAGCGTGTACGGCATTTAACGCCGATTTTGATGGTGATCAAATGGCAGTTCACTTGCCACTTGGACCAGAAGCAATTTTGGAAGCACAGTTATTAATGTTAGGTTCTCATAATATCTTAAACCCTGCAAATGGTCAGCCAGTAGTGGTTCCATCACAGGATATGGTATTGGGTCTTTATTATATGACCAAACTTAAAAAATCTACCGCAGATTATAAAGTAAAAGGAGAAGGGATTACCTTCTATTCTGCTGAAGAAGTTGTCATTGCGTACAACGAAAAACAAGTAGAATTAAATGCGGAGATTAAAATCAGAACAAAAGATTTTAATGAAGCAGGAGAATTAGTGTATCAAATTATTACTACTACCGTTGGTAGAGTGATTTTTAATGAGTATGTTCCTGAAGCTGCAGGTTATATAAATGAAGTATTAAACAAAAAAACGCTACGAGATATTATTGGAGAAGTTTTAAAAGTTACTTCAGTACCTGTAACAGCAGATTTCTTAGATGCAATTAAAACATTAGGATATAAATTTGCATTCGAAGGCGGATTGTCTTTTAGTTTAGGTGATATTATTATTCCAGCTGAAAAGCAAGGAATGATCGATAAAGCAAATAAAGAAGTTGATGGTATTATTGGAAACTATAATATGGGTCTTATTACCAACAACGAGCGTTATAATCAAGTAATTGATATCTGGACAGCAACCAATGCTGAGCTAACCGAATTGTCTATGAAGCGTATTCGCGAGGACAAACAAGGGTTTAACTCGGTGTTTATGATGCTTGATTCTGGTGCGAGGGGTTCTAAAGAGCAAATCCGTCAGTTAACAGGTATGCGTGGATTAATGGCAAAACCTAAAAAATCTACCGCTGGTGGTGGAGAAATTATTGAGAATCCAATTCTTTCTAACTTTAAGGAAGGATTATCAATTCTTGAATACTTTATCTCTACTCACGGTGCGCGTAAAGGACTTGCAGATACGGCTTTGAAAACTGCCGATGCAGGATACTTAACACGTCGTTTGGTAGATGTTTCACAAGATGTTATTGTTAACATTGAAGATTGTGGAACTTTAAGAGGAATCAATGTTGCTCCATTAAAGAAAAATGAAGAAGTTGTTGAAACTTTAAGAGAAAGAATTTTAGGTCGTACTTCTTTACATGATGTTTACAATCCTTTAACTGAAGAAGTTTTAGTAGAAGCGGGTGGACATATAAATGAAGAAATTGCAGCTAAAATTGAAGCATCTCCAATAGATGCTGTTGAAGTACGTTCAGCATTAACTTGTGAAGCTAAAAAAGGAATTTGTGCTGCTTGTTACGGAAGAAACCTTGCTACCAATAAAATGGTACAAATGGGTGAAGCTGTAGGAGTAGTTGCTGCACAGTCTATTGGTGAACCAGGAACACAGTTAACACTTCGTACCTTCCACGTTGGTGGGGTAGCGGGTAATATTTCTGAAGAGAATAAATTAACGGTGAAGTTTGATGGTGTTGCTGAAATTGAAGATCTTAAAACTGTAAAAAGTAAAGATAAAGAAGGAAATGAAGTTGATGTAGTAATTTCAAGAACTTCAGAAATTAAACTGAAAGATAAGAAAACAGGAATTACCTTAAGTACTAACAATATTCAGTACGGTTCGCATATTTTTATTAAAAATGGTGCGTCGCTTAAAACTGGAGATGTTGTTTGTCAATGGGATCCATTTAATGGGGTAATTATTTCTGAATTCTCTGGAAAAATTCAATACGAAAACTTAGAACAAGGTATAACTTATCAAGTTGAAGTTGATGAGCAAACTGGTTTCCAAGAAAAAGTAATTTCAGAATCTAGAGATAAAAAGAAAATACCTACCTTATTAGTTGTTGGTAAAAAAGGCGAAATTATTCGTTCTTATAACTTACCAGTAGGTGCACACCTTATGGTAAACGATAGTGATAAAGTAGCTATTGGTGATATTTTAGTTAAGATTCCACGTAAATCGTCTAAAGCAGGTGATATTACGGGTGGTCTTCCTAGAGTTACCGAGTTATTTGAAGCTCGTAATCCTTCTAACCCAGCTGTAGTAAGTGAGGTTGATGGTGTGGTTTCATTTGGTAAAATTAAACGTGGTAACCGTGAGATCATCGTGGAAACTAAGTTTGGTGATATCAGAAAATACTTGGTGAAATTATCAAATCAGATCTTAGTACAAGAAAACGATTTTGTACGTGCAGGTATGCCACTTTCAGATGGATCAATTACACCGTTGGATATCCTTAATATTAAAGGGCCTTCAGCAGTACAACAATACTTAGTGAACGAAGTACAAGAAGTATATCGTTTACAAGGGGTGAAAATTAACGATAAGCATTTTGAGGTAGTAGTACGTCAAATGATGCGTAAAGTTAAGATTGTTGATCCAGGAGATACTTTATTCTTAGAAAACCAATTGGCTCATAAATTCGATTTTATTGAAGAAAACGATAAAATCTTCGGAATGAAGGTAATTGAAAGTGCTGGGGATTCAGAAATGTTGAAAGAAGGACAAATAATTTCTCCACGTGAATTGCGTGACGAAAATTCAATTTTAAGAAGAACTGATAAGCAACTTGTAGTAACAAGAGATGCAGTGCCAGCTACGGCAACTCCTATATTACAGGGAATTACACGTGCATCGTTACAAACAAAATCATTTATATCTGCGGCTTCCTTCCAGGAAACAACCAAAGTATTAAATGAAGCAGCGGTGAATGGTAAAGTAGATCATTTAGAAGGATTGAAAGAGAATGTTATTGTAGGTCATAGAATTCCAGCAGGAACAGGAATGCGTAAATACGAAACAATTATCGTAGGTTCTAAAGAGGAATTAGAAGAAATGACTCGCGAGAAGCAAGAAGTGAATTACAATTAATTGAGAAATTAATTTAATAAATAATCAAAATCCCGATATCCATCGGGATTTTGTGTTTTATATAGTAACCATTTTCTACCTTTGTAGAAATATAAAAAAAATAGATATGTCAGATTCAAATAACAATAAAAATAAGAAAGGACAAATTAATATAGAGTTGGATGAGAAAGTAGCACAAGGTATTTATAGTAACTTGGCAATTATTAACCATTCTCAATCTGAGTTTGTAGTAGATTTTATTACCATTATGCCTGGAGTACCTAAGAGCAAAGTAAAATCTAGAATCGTATTAACGCCACAACATGCCAAACGATTCTTAAAAGCATTAAGTGATAATGTAAAACGTTTTGAAAATGCTCACGGTGAGATAAAAGACTTTCAACAAACTCCAATTCCAATTAATTTTGGACCTACAGGAGAGGCTTAGTAAAAAAAACAGTTGTCAGCTTGAGCGCAGTCGAAAGCATTTGAAATGTACTTTGACTCCGCTCAGTAATCAAGGACTAAGGAAGTAGGATAATAAGATTTATGTTTTGGTAATGTGGTCAAAATTAAATTTAGCCTACAACCTTTTTAAAACTCACTCACAAAATGAAGTTTTACTTTCGAGTATTTAGATTGTGTCATTTGTAAAGTGAATGAAGAATCTGCAAAGAATACCAATTGTCCTCTTTTATCTTTGGCTAAAAATCGTGCTTTTACTCTTTTAAATTCGGTTAATTCATCTTTATCAGAATTCTCAACATCTACCCAACAAGCTTTGTGTACATTTAAGTTTTCATAAGTACATTTAGCGGTGTATTCATGTTCTAGTCGGTATTGAATTACTTCAAATTGTAGCGCTCCTACGGTACCAATTACTTTTCTTCCGTTTAATTCTAATGTAAAAAGTTGAGCAACTCCTTCATCCATTAGTTGATCAATTCCTTTTCCTAATTGTTTGCTTTTCATAGGATCAGCATTGTTGATATATCTAAAATGCTCTGGAGAGAAGCTTGGGATTCCTTTATATTTCATTTTTTCACCTTGAGTTAAGGTATCTCCAATTTTAAAATTCCCAGTATCGTGTAATCCTACAATATCTCCAGGATAGGAAACGTCCACAATTTCTTTACGTTCAGCAAAAAAAGCATTTGGACTCGAAAACTTCATTTTTTTATTATTTCTTACATGAAGGTAAGGGGTATTTCTATTAAATGTTCCTGATACTATTTTAATAAACGCCAAACGGTCCCGATGTTTTGGGTCCATATTAGCGTGTATTTTAAAAACAAAACCGCTAAATTCTTTTTCTTCAGGATTGACTAAGCGAGTATCACTTTCTTTTGGTCTTGGAGTTGGAGCTATTTCAACAAAGCAATCCAACAATTCCCGAACACCAAAGCTATTTAATGCAGAACCAAAGAAAACAGGTTGTAGGTCACCTTTTAAATATTCATCTTGATTAAACTTTGGATATACTTCTGTAACTAATTCTACTTCTTCGCGTAATGTTTCAGCAGAATCATCTCCTATTAATTCATTTAATTCAGAAGTATTAATGTCTTCGATATTGATGGTCTCTTCAATGTTTTTACGGCTATCACCACTAAACAAATTAACGTTCTTTTCCCAGATATTATAAATTCCTTTAAAATCGTACCCCATTCCTATTGGGAAACTCATAGGGGTTACGATAAGTCCTAATTTTTGTTCAATTTCATCTAATAATTCAAAAGCATCTTTTCCTTCACGATCTAATTTGTTGATAAAAACAATCATCGGAATGTTCCTCATTCTACAGACTTCAACCAATTTTACGGTTTGTTCCTCTACACCTTTGGCAACATCAATAACTACAATCACACTGTCAACAGCGGTAAGAGTTCTAAAAGTATCTTCAGCAAAATCTTTATGCCCAGGGGTATCGAGAATGTTTATTTTAATTCCTTGATATTCAAAAGCCAAAACAGAAGTTGCCACAGAGATTCCTCTTTGACGTTCAATTTCCATAAAATCACTGGTTGCCCCTTTTTTAATTTTATTGGATTTTACCGCTCCAGCTTCTTGGATTGCTCCACCAAAAAGCAATAATTTTTCGGTTAATGTAGTTTTACCTGCATCTGGGTGAGAAATAATTCCGAAGGTTCTTCTTCTGTCGATTTCACTTTGTAGTGACATATGTAATTTATTAAAATAGTCAGCAAATATACGAGTTGTTTATTTGATTTAATTACTTAAGTGACTAATGATTAAAGAATTATTATCATAAGAAAGTATAAAGGCTAACCCTTATGTTATGAGAAGACTACGTGTTTATACGTATACGTTATTCCTACATAAAAACATATAATAATATCAATTTTATGTTGTTCAACGAGTATTTTTTGCATTTCGGCTAAATGTTGCATTAATGTAGGAGTTTTCTTAATTCCTGAGTTACTTTTGGAGCGTCAAAGTTTAAAATTATTAAAGTTTTGACAATCATTACTTATAAAAAATAGAAAATAAAATAAAGAACACATGCAAGAAACTACTTCTTACCCGTATAAGAAATTACTTTTTTTTGTAATTATTTTGGCTACTTTCTTATTTAGCATTAATTCTTTTTCACAAAAGGTGTTAGATAAGAATGAAAATGGAATAATTGAAGAGTCTGATTTTTGGACAACTTCAGATAGATATACTGAAGAGTATATTCAGAAATATAATGATAAGCTTCAGGAAAGGGCTATTCGTTATAATAGAAATAAATCTAACTTGATTTTAAAAAACAATCCTAACAGGTCTTCTATGGGGTCTTGTAATCTAATTTCTTGTGGTTCATTTAATGGGGTAGATGTGACTCCAGATCCAGATTGGGGTGGGTGGAAAAATGGTGTAAATGGAAGCCCTTATGCGGTAAATGTAGAGTACAGTTGTTGGGATGATCACGGAACCGTAGATTACTCTGAGGGACAATATATTTCGTATTCATATTCGGGTGCAAATACAGGAACTCCAGGTATTATTCAGCAATCTCCAGACGGTGGTGGATTTGCAATTTTTTCTTTTCGGAATGAATCAATTAATCAAGATATAAGTGTCCAGCCTAATACGAATTATACTGTTTGTTTTGAGATTGCTGTAATTCCAAGATATAGTAATGATGATGGTGACTTTGTAGAGTTTGAGCCAAACTTGAATTTTGGTATTGATTCTGGAGGGGTTGTGATTAATGATCCTTTAACATATACTGATAACGATTTAAATATACACCCACAGAATGATTTCCCACCTTCATTATCTACGGCAGTGAATGGAAATGGAGGTTATCAAAATCCAGGTGGTTGGACAGATATAGACCCGTATTGGGAAACTGTATGTATTACATTTAAAACTGATAATAGTGGAATAGTTAATGTTTTTTATGAAACAGGAAATCCAGGTAGATCTGTCGTTTTAGTCGATGGATTGAGATTAAGTTTAGAAGGATACGCTAATGCACCTGAATTATCAACAGATAATCAATCACTATGTATTAATGATCCTGTTGATTTAGATGATTATGTGTTAGTTCAAGATATTCCAAATGGAGCAGAGCTGAAATGGAGTACAAACTCTGACCCATCAGTGATTGCGGATCATCTAGTAAATACAACGGTAACGCCTCCAGGAACATGGTATGCGTTTTTTTATAATCCAACCTACACTTGTTTTTCTCCTGTAGCGACATTGGTATTGTCATCTTCAGATTTACATTCTGAAATCACATCACAAACCAATGTATTATGTTACGGAGAATCAACAGGAATTATTGATTTAGAAGTTACAGGAGGAATACCACCTTATACTTATGTTTGGACCACCAATGATGGAAATGGATTAAATCCAACTGCAGAAGACCAATCTAATTTAACAGATGGAACCTATCATGTATTAGTGACGGATGATAATGGATGTACTTCAGAAGAAGAAGTGACAATTACGCAACCACAATCAGAATTAGATGCTGAAATAACCTCACAAACAAATGTGCTTTGC
>JASFZG010000151.1:0-9265 GCA_046055745.1 Flavobacteriaceae bacterium
GCAGATTTCCATCCTCGAGAAGGAAAACGTGGCGGTGCTTGGATGACTTCCTATAAACCTCAACAAATAATTAACGGCATTAAAAACGACCGACCTCATATTTCTAATGTTTGTAATTTTACTAAACCTACAAACAGTAAACCATCTTTACTATCATTTAATGAAGTAACCACCTTATTTCACGAATTTGGTCACGGACTACATGGAATGTTAGCCAACACCACTTACAGAGGACTTTCTGGCACCAGTGTTTTTTGGGATTTTGTGGAGCTTCCGAGTCAGATATTAGAAAACTGGTGTTATGAAAAAGAAACTTTAGAACTTTTCGCTACTCATTATGAAACTGGAGAAGTAATTCCGATGGAGCTGATTGAAAAAATAAAAGCTTCCGCTACTTTCCACGAAGGAATGCAAACCCTTCGTCAATTAAGTTTCGGATTATTAGATATGGCTTGGCATGGTAGCGATCCTTCAGAAATAAGCAATGTAAAAGCTTTCGAAAAAGAAGCATTTTCCAACACACAATTATATCCAGATGTAGCAGAAAATTGTATGAGTACCGCTTTTTCTCATATTTTTCAAGGAGGATATTCCGCTGGATATTACAGTTATAAATGGGCAGAGGTGCTAGATGCAGATGCTTTTGCATACTTTCAGGAAAAGGGAATTTTTAATAAAGAAGTTGCGGATAAATTTAAAAATAATATTCTTTCACAAGGAGGAACACAAGATCCGATGGATTTGTATGTGAATTTTAGAGGAAAGAAACCAAATCCAGAGGCTTTATTAAAGCGAGCTGGGCTGATATAATTTGATTAAAGAGTCCTTCTATACAACTCTCTCAAAGTTTGTAAAACCTATAGTGTCATAATTTTATTTTTAAAGTTTCAATAATTACTGAAACTTTAAAAATAAAATGTATATTTGCAATATGAAATATCAAGAAGCAAAAGAAAAATTTATTAGCACCTGGGGAAGTTTAGGTACTCTTTGGGGAATTAATAAAGCTATGGCTCAAATTCAAGCATTACTTTTTATTTCTACAAAACCTCTTTCAATGGAAGACATCATGGAAGATTTAAAAATTTCCCGTGGTAACGCAAGTATGAATTTAAGACAGTTAATTGAATGGGGAATAGTAAATAAAGAAATTATACTTGGTGAACGAAAGGAACATTTTACTACTGAAAAAGATGTGCAAGAATTAGCAAGAATTATTGCTAAAGAAAGAAGCAGAAGAGAAATACAACCTGTTATAAAAGTATTAAAAGAAATATCAAGTATAGAGAATGACAATTCAGAAAAAACAAAAGAATTAATAAAGCAAACCAAAGCACTTCATGATTTAACTGAAAATGCAGATGTTATGATTAATAAACTTGTAAATCACAACCAAAATTGGCTAACAAAATCATTAATAAAACTAATAAGCTAAAAAAATTTAAACGAAACTTTCAATATTTTCTGAAACTTTAATATTTTCAAAATGAACTATAATTTAATAACATACTCTTTTTACCTTCCTATCATCTTTTTTATAACAATTAGAATTGGTTGGCTTTTTTATAATTATGGCGAGGTATTCTTATTGAACATATTCAAAAACAATCCAGAATTAGCAAGAAGTATAAATATATTATTACTTATTGGTTACTACTTAGTAAATCTTGGTTATGCAGTAATCACAATATCTTTTTGGGAAAAAGTAGACTCCTTACTAATCTCAATAAACACCATCTCATTCGCACTAGGAAAAATAATAATCATATTAACCATTTTACATTATAACAATGTTTTTTGGCTAACCTTAATAACTCAAAATAAATCTTTAAAACAATAAATCATGGAAAACTCAAAAATTATTATCGGTTATTTAATTTATTTACCAATTGTAATCACCCTTACTATTTATGTTTCAAAAATGTTATTTAAAAACGGAAAACATTTTATGCTAGATATTTTTAAAGGAAATGAAACCATTGCCTTAGCAACAAACAAACTCTTTGAAATAGGTTTTTACTTAATAAATATTGGTTGGGCTTTATTAATTTTAGAAATATCATATTATGGAAATGGTGAAATGAGTTATCAAACTCTCATTGAAAAGCTAAGTCTTAAAATTGGTGGATTTTCAATTTATCTTGGATTTATGCTCTTCTTGAATTTATTCTTCTTCTTTAGAGGAAGACGTAAATCAAGACAGTCTCTTAAACCCTTAACTAAAAACATGTAATTTATTAGGTATGGAAAAATCAAAAAAAATAATTATTGCTGGTGGAACTGGCTTCTTAGGAAATGTATTAATTGATTATTTTAATAAAAAGCACGATTCAATTTACATCTTGAGCCGTTCAAAAACAAGAATCAACAATGGCATACATTATATTCATTGGGACGCAAGACATCTAGGAAACTGGGTGTCTTACCTTGAAGATGCAGACGTGCTAATTAATCTAACGGGGAAATCTGTAGATTGTACGTATAATAAAAAGAATAAAGCAGCAATAGTATCCTCAAGAATAGATTCTACAAATATTTTAGGACAAGCAATTAACAAATGTAACAATCCTCCTAAACTATGGATGAATGCTTCCACAGCTACTATATACAAACATACATTAACTGAAAAAATGGATGAGTTTTCGGGTGTTATTGGAAGTGGGTTCTCAGTAGATGTAGCAACAAATTGGGAAAATATTTTTTTTAGCTTTAACAACTCAAAAACTCGAAAAGTAGCATTACGAACTTCTATTGTTTTAGGGAATAAATCAGGAGCATTAAAACCTTTAATAAGGTTAACAAAATTAGGGTTAGGTGGAAAACAAGGAAAGGGAAATCAAAAATTTAGTTGGATTCATGAATATGATTTTGCCAAGAGCATTGATTTTATAATCAATCATTCAAACCTAAAAGGAGCGATAAACATTGTTGCCCCTACTCCATCAACAAATTCAGATTTAATGAGACTACTTAGGAAGCATTTAAACAAACCATTCGGTATACCAATAAATAAAATTTTATTGAAAATTGGTGCCGTGATTATTAATACTGAAACAGAACTTATACTAAAAAGCAGAAATGTTATTCCAAAGAAATTACTAGATAATAATTTCAAATTTAATTTTAGAACATTGGATGAAGCTCTTAAAAATCTAATAAAAGATTAACACCTTTTTAACCTAGTTCATAACTAAAACTTTGCTACTTTTGAGGTAATCATCGACCAAGTCCCTATGACTAAACATCAACTTGACCCAAATAAATGGGTAGACCTTTATTCCGATTACCTTTTTAACTTCACGATTGTTCGTGTAAGTGATGCTGAAATTGCAAAAGATTTAATTTCTGAAACCTTTTTAGCAGGATTAAAATCAAAAGATAATTTTAAAGGAGAAGCGAGTGAACGTACTTGGTTAATTTCTATTTTGAAACGTAAAATCATAGATCATTATCGGAAAATTAATTCTAACAAAGGAAAAGCTGAGGTTAGAATAACCTATAAAGATGAGGAATCTGAAGGAGATTGGCTAGAAGAAAGAGTAAGCGACCCCTACGATAAAACCGCCGAAGACATGATGGAAAACACAGAATTAGGATTGGCTATCATTAGTTGCTTAGGAACTTTAAATGAAAAACAAGCCACTATTTTCAAGATGAAAACCATCGATAATTTTGATACAGAAGCGATTTGTAATGAACATGACATATCTGCGTCTAACCTTTGGGTTATTATCCATAGAGCTAGAAAAGCAATGGCAGATTGTATGGAAAAAACCTGGTTTAAAAATTAGTATATGAAGTGCCAAGAAGCAGGTCACGTTTGTGACAAAAACCAATACAAAGAAGCTAATTTTATGGAGCGACTAAGACTTGCCATGCATTTAATGTATTGCAGCGCTTGTAGAAAATATTCTTTCAATAATAACAAATTGACAAAGGCTTTAAAAAAGTCGGATGTAAAAACAATTTCAGAAACAGATAAGAATTCTTTAAAAGAGCAACTTCAAAAAGAAATGTCAAAATAATTCTGAAACAAATACAAAGTCAACAACCATAATATAGGAATACTTTCCACCCAGAAAGAAGCATAATACTTAGATTGACTTCTTTTAGAATACAACAAAAACAAACCTAAAACTATAACTGAAACTACTAATGAAATTTCAAACTCGAAATTTTTAATTGGCTTCAAAAATTCTAACATTAATAGTACGGAAAGTAAAATAATTCCAATAGTATTCGTTTTCCGAACTCCTACCCGTTGAGGTAATGTACCTAAAGCTAATTCATCAAACTGAAGGTCTCTAATTTCAAACGGAAGGGTTAATACAAATACAAAAAGGAATCGTTGTACAAAGCTAATCCACACATTAAATTCTAGATTAACACCTTCATTTACCAACGGAACCAACACAGTTACGCCAGCCCAAACAACAGCTACAATTGTTATTTTTAAACCCGTGAAATTTCTTAAGTTTTTATTTTTCAGAAAAGGAATCGCATAAAAAAAAGTAAGCATTGCAAAACCTCCTGTAATTAATAACGTTTCAAAAGAAAGCTGAAGAGTAAAGTAAATTAACGCTAATAAAGAAATTATTTGAACAATCTTTAAATATCCCCATAATTCTTTAAACCGAGTTCGAATTACTTCCGCATATTTCACAAAATTATATGCCGTAATCGTTCCGAAGAAAACAAAACCTAATAAATCATTTGAAATAAGAATTGAAAACTCTAAAGCATTGACAACCAAAAAAGCACAAACTGCTATAGCAACGTGAATACTGCTATTTATATATGCTTTAAAGATCTTTTTCATAAAACAAAAGTAATCAATTATCTCAATCATAATTATTCGTTAAATCAGCTTTGGTTTTTAGGTAAATAATCCTCTATTATTGTTAAAATTTGTAAATTCGCATTTCAATTTTTAATTACGGAAAATGAACACAGATTCTTTCGCTCAACGACATATTGGTCCTAGAAAAAGTGACCTTCAAAAAATGTTTAAAACTATAGGTGTTTCTTCCATGGAAGAGCTTATAATTCAAACCATCCCAGATGATATTCTATTGCCAAAAAGGCTTTCTTTAAGGCCTGCAATGACCGAGTTAGAATACTTGGAACATAATGGAGAAATGGCTTCAAAAAACATACTCTTCAAAACCTATATTGGATTGGGGTATCATAACGCTATTTTACCTCCAGTTATTCAACGAAATATTTTGGAAAATCCAGGTTGGTACACGGCATATACTCCTTATCAAGCTGAAATCGCCCAAGGAAGACTAGAAGCTTTGTTAAATTTTCAAACGATGGTTTGCGATTTAACAGGAATGGAATTGGCAAATGCTTCCCTTTTAGATGAAGCTACTGCAGCAGCCGAAGCAATGGCATTATTATTTGCTTTGCGTGATCGTCCTCAGAAAAAAGCAGGAATTAATAAGTTTTTTGTTTCGGAAGAAGTATTACCTCAAACGATCTCTTTATTACAAACAAGAGCAATTCCATTAGGAGTTGAATTGGTTTATGGAAACCACGAAGAATTTGATTTTTCTTCTGAATTTTTTGGAACATTACTACAATATCCTGGAAAATACGGAAAGGTTCACAACTACAAATCGTTTGTTGAAAAAGCACACGAAGCACAAATAAAAGTAGCCGTAGCTGCAGATATTTTAAGTTTAGCTTTATTAGAAGCTCCAGGTAATTTTGGAGTAGATGTAGTAGTTGGAAACACGCAACGTTTTGGGATTCCGTTAGGTTACGGTGGTCCTCACGCTGGATATTTCGCAACCAACGAAGCTTTTAAAAGAAGTATTCCTGGAAGAATTATTGGAGTTACTAAAGATATGAATAACAATATGTCTTATCGTATGGCGCTTCAAACTAGAGAACAACATATTAAAAGAGACAAAGCGACTTCTAACATTTGTACTGCTCAAGTTTTACTGGCAGTAATGGCAGGAATGTATGCTGTTTATCATGGTCCAGATGGATTAAAATATATTGCAAATAAAGTTCATAATACTACTGCAACATTAGATGCTGCGCTTCAAAAATTAGGATTTACTCAAAATAATAAAACTTATTTTGATACGCTGTTAGTTACCGCAGATAAGTCAATTATCAAACCTATTGCTGAAAGTAAAGAAATCAATTTCTATTATGTGGATGATTTCACACTTAGTATTTCAATAAATGAAACTACCTCATTTTCAGATTTAAACAATATTATTTCGGTTTTTGCTGAAGCGACTAATAACAACGATTATAAAGTATATGCATTGGTAGATGCTCCTGCAGCAATCCCTTCAGAATTAAAAAGAAAAACAGCATTTTTAACTGACGAAATTTTTAATAAGTATCATTCAGAAACTGAAATGATGCGTTATATCAAGAAATTAGAACGTAAAGATTTATCTTTAAATCACTCGATGATTCCCTTAGGTTCTTGTACTATGAAATTAAATGCGGCTTCTGAAATGCTTCCATTAAGTAATCCAGAATGGAGCGGAATGCATCCATTTGTCCCTGTAGAACAAGCAGAAGGCTACCAAGAAATGTTACATAATTTAGAAGATCAATTAACCGAAATTACAGGCTTTGCAGCAACTTCTTTACAACCAAATTCTGGTGCACAAGGAGAGTTTACAGGATTAATGGTGATTAGAGCTTATCACGAATCTCGTGGTGATCATCATAGAAATATTTGTTTAATTCCTTCCTCTGCCCATGGAACAAACCCTGCAAGTGCAGTAATGGCCGGAATGAAAGTAGTTGTAACTAAAGCCACCGCAGAAGGAAATATTGACGTAGAAGATCTACGTGAAAAAGCAATTTTATACAAAGACAATCTTTCTGCCTTAATGGTAACATATCCTTCAACACACGGAGTTTATGAAGCATCAATTCGAGAGATTACAAGTATTATTCATGAAAACGGCGGGCAAGTTTACATGGATGGAGCAAATATGAATGCGCAAGTTGCCTTGACAAACCCGGGCGCTATTGGAGCCGATGTTTGTCACTTAAATTTACATAAAACATTCGCTATTCCGCACGGAGGTGGAGGCCCAGGTGTAGGTCCAATTTGTGTTGCCAAACAATTAGTGCCTTTTTTACCAAGCAATCCAGTGATTGAAACTGGAGGAGAAAAAGGAATAACAGCCATCTCAGCAGCTCCTTGGGGCTCTGCTTTGGTATGCATGGTTTCTTATGGTTATATCTGTATGTTAGGCGAAAAAGGGCTTAAAAAATCTACTGAATATGCTATATTAAATGCAAACTACATTAAGGAACGTTTACATGGATCTTACGAAGTATTATATTCTGGAGAAAAAGGACGAGCAGCTCATGAAATGATTGTTGATTGCCGTCCGTTTAAAGCCAATGGAATAGAAGTAACCGATATCGCTAAACGATTAATGGATTACGGTTTCCACGCTCCAACGGTGTCTTTCCCAGTAGCAGGAACTTTAATGATTGAACCTACTGAAAGTGAAAGTTTAGAAGAGTTAAATCGTTTTTGTGATGCGATGATTTCTATCAGAAAAGAAATTGATGAAGCAACTATCGAAGATCCAAATAATGCTTTAAAAAATTCGCCTCATACACAGGCGATGGTAACTAGTGATACTTGGAGTTTTCCTTATTCAAGAAAAACAGCTGCATTTCCGTTACCATATATTAAAGAGAATAAATTTTGGCCAACAGTTAGAAGAGTTGATGATGCCTACGGTGATCGTAACTTAATCTGTACTTGTACTCCAATTGAAGATTTCATGACCGATTAATTTTATTGAAACCTGCTAGGTTTATTTTTTGAGTCTCACTAAAATAATACAAATAAAAAGCTTTTCTTCGGAAAAGCTTTTTTACATTTACCGACTCACAACAAAAATGAGTAGCTTATGGCTATAAAAATCACAGGTGTTGGAAGTTATATTCCCAAATCCGTAACTCCAAATCAAGCATTCGAGTCGAATGAATTTTATAATGAGGATGGTACACGGTTTAATGCCGAGAATAAAATCATTATTCAGAAATTTAAATCGATCACAGGAATTGATGAAAGACGCTATGTTGAAAATCATTTAAACAATTCAGATATTGCTGCTTTTGCTTCAAAAAAAGCTATTGAAGATGCCCATCTAGATCCTGAAGAATTAGATTATATTATACTTGCTCAAAATTATGGTGACGTAAAATTCGGTACTCATCAAAGTGATATGGTTCCGAGTATTGCTGCTAGAGTCAAGCAGAAATTGGGAATTAAAAACCCCAAAAGTGTTGCCTACGATGTCATGTTTGGCTGCCCTGGTTGGATTGAAGGAATGATACAAGCCTATGCTTTTATGAAAGCTGAAATGGCTGAAAAATGCTTGGTGGTTGGATCAGAAACTCTATCTAGAGTTGTTGATATCAATGATCGTGATTCCATGATTTTTAGTGACGGTTCTGGTGCGGTTGTATTAGAAAAAACTGAAGGTGAAGATGGAATTTTAGCTCATGAATCGGCAACTTATGCTTACGAAGAAGCTAAATACATTTTCTTTGGTGAATCTTTTAATAAAGAAAACACAGACGGAACTCGCTATATTAAAATGTTGGGTCGTAAAATTTACGAATTTGCTTTAAACCATGTTCCGAATGCTATGAAATCTTGTCTTGAAAAAGCCAATGTTGATATAAAGGATGTAAAGAAAGTATTGATACATCAGGCAAATGAAAAAATGGATGAAGCGATTGTTATTCGTTTTTACAAATTATTTGGCTTGGAAATGCCAGAACATATTATGCCAATGTCTATTAACAAACTAGGAAATTCTAGCGTTGCAACCATACCCACTTTATACGATCTAATTTTAAAAGGAGAACTTGAAAATCATCAAATAAATGAAGGTGATGTAATTATTTTTGCTAGTGTTGGTGCCGGGATGAATATCAATGCCATTGTTTATAAAGTGTAGATTCCGTGTCATTCACGGAATGACAAAGCAAACATCATTATAACATCTATTTATAAGATCCTCTTTAGGGTTTATACTGATCGAAGTCGAAATTCAAGGAATACTATGTACGAAAAAAACTTTCCAAATAAACGATTTAATATTACCTTTGATTTTATAAAAGAATTTGTTACTACAGACGAAAATATTCTAGATCTTGGTATTACAAATCCGTTTTCTGAAATACTAATTAAGGAAGGTTTTTCTGTTACAAATACCACAGGGCAAGATTTAGACACCGATACTTCAGTTGT
>JASFZG010000152.1:0-16862 GCA_046055745.1 Flavobacteriaceae bacterium
CCAAATGCTTTTGAAACTCCTTTGGCTTCAATCACATTGGTTCCTAAACGTGGACCATTAGGAATATAGATTTCCAGTTTTTCGTCCAATTGTTTTTGATCTTGACTCATCAACTTATCATAGTTTTTAAGCCTTGCTTTTTGTTTGGTTTGTCTTCCTTTTGCACCTTGACGAACCCATTCTAATTCTCTTTCTAAAGTCTTCTGACGTTTGGAAGCAGTTTTGCTTTCTTGTGCCATTCTCTTAGATTTTTGATCTAGCCAAGATGAATAGTTTCCTTTCCATGGAATTCCTTCTCCTCTATCTAATTCTAAAATCCAACCCGCAACATTATCTAAGAAATATCTATCGTGCGTTACAGCGATGACCGTTCCTTTATATTGAGCAAGGTGATGTTCTAACCAATGTACACTCTCGGCGTCCAAGTGATTGGTAGGTTCATCTAATAAAAGCACATCAGGTTCTTGTAATAGTAATCTACACAATGCAACTCTTCTGCGTTCACCACCAGATAACACATTGATAGGTGAATCTCCAGGAGGCGTACGAAGTGCATCCATTGCAATTTCTAATTTAGTGTCTAATTCCCAAGCGTTTTTGGCATCGATTTCATCTTGAAGCTTCGCCTGTCTGTTCATCAGCTCTTCCATTTTATCTGGATTCTCATAAACTTCAGGTAAGCCGAACATATCGTTTATCTTATTGTATTCGTCCAGAATGTCAACTACTTCTTGAACTCCTTCTTTTACAATTTCGATAACGGTTTTGGTTTCGTCTAATTTTGGTTCTTGTTCCAAGTAACCAACTGTATATCCATCAGCAAAAACTACATCACCACGATAGTTGGTATCTACTCCACCAATAATTTTAAGAAGTGTTGATTTCCCACTTCCGTTTAGCCCTAAAATCCCGATTTTAGCGCCATAAAAAAAACTTAAATATATATTTTTTAATACAGGAGTTTGCGAATTTTGATACGCTTTAGTTACTCCCGACATTGAGAAAATTACTTTTTTATCGTCAGACATTATACTATTACTTATTGTTTATTATTTATTTCTATTCTTCAATAATATGATTGGCTTTCATATTTTGATAAAGCTCATCAAATTTTGAAGCGAGTTGTAAATATTCTTCTCCCCAACCGTTTGATATCGCTATTTCTTCAAAATCACCTGTTGGAAGAAACATTATTTTATATTCTTTTAAGGAACTGAAATTACCTGCTTCAAATTCAACAATATCATTATCCATAATTGTTTGAAGCTCTTCAACATCATCAAAACTAGACCATGTAATATCAGTATTGTTGGTGATCTTTTTCCGAATGTTCTTCAGCAGCACAATCATTTCCGAAGTATCATTTTCTAACATACTATTTAAATCAGATTGCGTGGAATTCATCTCGGTTTCAGATAAAGTTCCTGCTTTATTTCCTTCTGAATTTTTACAAGAAACTGTAATGAAAAGAATTAATGCTAATGAAAATAAAATATTTAATTTCACTATTAAACCCTTCCTTTTAATGCATTAAAAACCCAAGCAATGGCAAAAAACCCAATTCCTACGGTGGCAAAGCCCCAGCCTGCAACATCATCATATCTAAATGCTCCTAAAGCAATTAAAATTAATCCCATTAATATCATTATAAAAGTAGCCCAAGCGAGTACTGTATTTTTGTTCATTCCCATAATCTAAAATATTTCAAAGACTTCTCCCAAAAAGTTGGGGAAGTTCTTTTTGTTAAATACTACCTGCTATTTTGGTAGAGCAACAAATATCGTAATAAAAATTGTTTTAGAAGTAATAACGGATGCTTTAACTTTGATTTAAAGATATAAATAATCAATAGGATTAAAACACATTTTGTATTTTAGCCCAAAGTAAATATACCAATGGATTTAAACTTCAATAAAAACGAAGATCACAATAAATTATTAGCTTCTGCTTTAAAACAAAAATTTGCAAAAGTGAAGCTTGGTGGTGGAAAAGCAAGAATTGAAAAACATCACGCAAAAGGTAAAATGACGGCTCGTGAACGTATCGATTACCTTCTAGACTCAAAATCTAAAAGCATTGAAATCGCTGCTTTTGCTGGTGAAGGAATGTATAAAGAGCACGGTGGTTGTCCTTCTGGAGGAGTGGTTATAAAAATTGGATATGTAAGCGGAAAGCAATGTGTTGTTGTTGCTAATGATGCTACGGTAAAAGCGGGTGCTTGGTTTCCTATCACTGGGAAAAAGAATTTACGAGCTCAAGAAATTTCTATTGAAAACAGACTACCTATTATTTATTTAGTAGATAGTGCTGGTGTTTATTTACCAATGCAAGATGAAATTTTTCCTGATAAAGAACACTTCGGAAGGATTTTTAGAAACAACGCTGTAATGAGCAGTATGGGAATCACTCAAATTTCTGCCATTATGGGAAGTTGTGTTGCTGGTGGTGCTTATCTTCCTATTATGAGTGACGAAGCGTTGATCGTGGATAAAACCGGAAGTATTTTCTTAGCAGGAAGCTATTTGGTAAAAGCTGCTATTGGGGAATCTATCGACAACGAAACACTTGGTGGAGCGACTACACATTGTGAAATTAGTGGTGTTACCGACTATAAATCTAAAGATGATAAAGATGCTTTGGATACTATAAAAAACATATTTTCAAAAATTGGCGATTATAATAAAGCTGGTTTTAATAGAGAAAAACCAAGTAAGCCTTCGGAAGATCCTAAAGAAATATTCGGAATTCTGCCTCGTTCTCGAGCCGACCAATACGATATGCGAGAAATCATAAAGCGTTTGGTGGATAAATCTGAATTTGAAGAATATAAAAAAGATTATGGAAAAACCATCCTAACAGGTTACGCCAGAATTGATGGTTGGGCAGTTGGTATCGTTGCCAACCAACGAACTTTGGTAAAGAACAAAAATAAAGAAATGCAATTTGGCGGTGTTATTTATAGCGATAGTGCCGATAAAGCTACTCGTTTTATTGCGAATTGTAATCAGAAAAAAATCCCATTGGTGTTCTTACAAGATGTTACCGGATTTATGGTAGGCAGTAAAAGTGAACACGGCGGAATTATAAAAGACGGAGCCAAAATGGTCAACGCTGTGAGTAATAGTGTGGTTCCAAAATTTACAATTGTCATCGGAAACTCCTACGGTGCCGGAAACTATGCAATGTGTGGAAAAGCTTATGATCCAAGGTTAATTGTAGCTTGGCCTAGTGCAGCATTGGCAGTAATGAGTGGTAATAGTGCCGCAAAAGTATTATTACAAATTGAAACTGCTTCACTAAAGAAACAAGGTAAAGAGATTTCTGAAGCCGAAGAAAAAGAACTATACGAAAAGATTAAGGCACGTTACGACGAGCAGATTTCACCTTATTATGCTGCCTCTCGAATTTGGACTGATGGCGTAATCAACCCTTTGGATACTCGTACTTGGATTTCTATGGGAATTGAAGCTGCCAACCACGCTCCTATCGAGAAGAAATTTAATTTGGGAGTTATTCAGGTTTAGATGTTTTGAGTTTCTGGTTTCTAATTAAAAAATAAGACCTCACAGCTTTATAAAACTGTGAGGTCTAGAAAAAAACCAACCATCAAAAAAAACTATAAACTTTTTACCAATCGTATAAATTCTGCTCTGTAACCATCTTCATCGATTCCTTTCCCTGCTTTTGCTAAGGCAATAACATCTGATGATTTTTTAGTATTTATAAAGTTTGAATCTCGTAATTGCAATCCAAATAAAGCTACTGCTGCAGAAAATTTAAAATCTTCGGAAGCTTCATTATAACTCTTGTTAGTATCGATTACCGTATTTACTAATAACTTACTTACATCTCCATCTGGATCTTTATATCTGAATTTTACAGTTAATAATTCATTTGAAGTATTTGAGTTTGTAGCCTTTGTATATTTCAGGTTATCGATAGATTTTATATAATCACTTTCAACTCCAACAGGAATGATTTCATAAAAAGCAGTTACGGTATGCCCGCTTCCCAATTCACCAGCATCTTTTTTGTCGTCATTAAAATCTTCATCGTTTAACAATCTGTTTTCATAGCCTATTAATCGGTAAGCTTGTACCTTGTTTGGATTGAATTCTACTTGAATTTTCACATCTTTAGCAATGGTGTACATTGTTCCAAAAAATTCGGTTCCCAATACTTTTTTTGCCTCTTGCATGGTGTCGATATAGGCGTGATTTCCGTTGCCCTTATCTGCTAAAATTTCCATTTTAGAATCTTTATAATTCCCCATTCCAAAACCTAGTACGGTTAAAAAGATACCTTCTTTACGTTTTTCAACTATCAAGTCTTCCATAGATTGGTTGCTAGATGCACCCACGTTAAAATCACCATCGGTTGCTAAAACAATTCTATTATTTCCATCTTTAATAAAGTTTTCTTTTGCAATTTTATAAGCGAGTTCAATTCCTTGACCACCTGCTGTTGATCCTCCTGCATTTAAATGTTTAATCGCTTTTAGAATTTTCTCTTTGTTTATCCCTGAAGTAGATTCCAATACCACACCTGCAGCTCCTGCATACACCACTATCGAAACTTTATCTTGTTCTCTTAATTGCTCTACCAAAATCCGAAGCGATTCTTTTAATAATGGAAGTTTATTTGGGCTTTCCATAGATCCCGAAACATCTAATAAAAACACTAAGTTGGAAGCCGGAACATTTCCTTTAGTGATGTCTTTTCCTTTTAAACCAATACGCACTAATTTGGTTTGACTATTCCAAGGAGAAGAAGCTATTTCAGTATTGATTGAAAATGGCTCATTCTTATTTGGTTCTTGATAATCGTATGAAAAATAATTGATCATCTCTTCCACTTTTACTGCATCTTGAGGAATTTGCTGTCCGTTGTTAATCATTCTTCTTACATTGCTATATCCAGCTTTGTCAACATCAATTGAAAAAGTTGAAAGCGGTGCTAACTGTACATTTTTAAAAGCATTTTCTTGAATTTTCGCATAGTCTTCAGTTACATAATCTCCTTCAAATGGAACCCCATCTATAACATATAATGGTTGATTATTGCCATTAATAGAACTCTTGGATCTTATAATAAAATTCGTTCCTGATCCACTTGCCCCTCCATTTCCAGAAATTTGAACACCTGCTACTTTTCCAGAAAGAGTTCTATTTAAATTACGATTATTTTGTCTTCGTTGCTTTCTAGATAATGATTTTGACTCAGAACTTATTGTGCTCACAGAATATCCCAAAGCTTTCTTATCTCTTTGTATACAATAACCAGTAATCACCACTTCATCTAATACAGCTGCATCTCCATACATTTGAATATTAATTATCGAGTTTGAATTTGAAATTTTCTTTTCAACAGTAACAAATCCAATATAACTAAACACTAATGTTTGGCCAACAGAGACTTGTAGTTCATAATTTCCTTCAAAATCTGATTGAGTTCCATTATTTGTTTTCTTAACGATAACGTTAACTCCCGGAAGTGGTAAGCCAGAATCATCAGTAATTGTTCCAGTAATTGCTCTTTCTTGTGCTTGTAGATTAATTGCAAAAAATGCAACTAAAAAAATGTGAAGTAATTGTTTCATAACGTAATGGTTTTAAATTATTATGAAGTAAAACTACTTTACATCACGTTTATAAAAAACCAAAATTGAGGGAACACTACTTTTGACTGAGGGAAAACTACTATTTATTACTTTTTAAGATTTGAATAACTTCAGAACGTTTAATTTTTCCTGTTTCAGTAAAAGGAAATTTTAAAAAAGTGTAGATTTTTTTAGGTCGTTCATAAGAAGATAAATTCTGAAAGGCTTCTGAAATGTTGGAAGAAATTTCGTTGCTATCATTTTCAAGAATTAAAATAAGCCGTTCACCTAATTTTTCATCACTTTCTGAAGCAATGATAAAAGGAAGATTAATAAAAGGAGATAATTTTGCTTCAATCTGTTCTGGAAAAAGTTTAACTCCACCACTATTAATCACATTATCAATCCTTCCTAAATACTCGAAAGTAGTTGCAGAATTTAGCTGAACTATATCGTTTGTAATTACTTCTTCATTAGAAACTTCGGGAGCATTAATCACCAAGCAATCCTTTTCGTTTAAAGAGAATTTTACATTTGGAAGCGCCGTATATTCATTTGTTTTTGCCAAACCGTTAATTCTTCTAACTGCAATATGAGTAATGGTTTCGGTCATTCCATAGGTAGCAAAAACTTCGGTATTTACATCTTGTAATTCTTGATTTAATTTTTCTGAAATAGCCCCACCACCAATTATCAATTTTTTAATTTTATCAAGAGATTTTAAGGAATGATGAACTTGATACGGAACCATCGCCACAAAATCGTAATCGTTATCATATTGTGTAATGGCATCTTTTTCGGGAGCAACAATATGTAAGTCCCAACCCAAAACCATCGCTCTCACCAACATCATTTTTCCTGCTATAAAATTAGAAGGAAGACATAATAAAGCCGTCGTTTTTTCAGGAAGCTTAAAAAACACCCCAGTGGCTTTTGCACTGTTTATCATTTGTTGTTTAGAAAGCTGAATCTCTTTCGGAGTTCCAGTAGATCCAGATGTTTTAACTAATACAAACTCATTATCATTAAGCCATTGTTGCAGAAATATCCCAATATTAATTTCATAATGAACACCAGATTTTTCTAAATCTTTTGCAATTTCAACTAATTGATTTACTTCATAATTCAAGCCGTTGAGCTTAAAAGAGGGATGTATGTTTGTTATAAAATTCAATTTTGTTAGGCCATATTCAAATGATACATTTATTCAAAAGTATTGTTTTCTAATGAAATCGTTTCAGGTGAAGGAATTATTTTTCCAAAGAGCTTTTCTTTCCAATTGGTCCATTTATATTTCCAAGCCATTATCGCCAAAAATATTGGATAAATAATAAACACGGGCATTACAACTTCAAACCCCGTACTAGGTTCAGAAAGGTCCAATAAAATAGAATTGGTTTGAAAAACGGTCCAATCACTCGTTACCAATAATGCAATAATTAAATTAGTTCCTGCATGAAAACCTAAAGAGAGCTCTAAGCCTTCGTCCATTAAAGTGATGATTCCTAGAAATAATCCAGTTCCTATATAATAGACCATTGCTATGTTTCCGAGTTTTTCCACTTCAGGATTAAAAAAATGAAGTCCTCCAAAAATTACAGAAGTTATTAATAATGGCAGCCATTTATTTCTTGCTACTACACCAATTCCTTGCAATAAATAACCTCTAAAAAAATATTCTTCAAAACTGGTTTGGATAGGAATAAATATCACTGCAATTACAAATATTATTATAAAAGGAGTCCATTCAAACTGCACCATATAATCATCTGGATTAGAATAGAAATCAATAGCTGTAGTTACAATCGAAAAAACGGCTATTAACCCAAAGCCAAAGAAAAAACGACTCCAATCCATCTTTTTTCTTGAAGTGGTTAATTGAGTAAAAGTCTGTTTATGAATATATTTTATTACCAACCATAACGTAATAAAACCTCCTATAAAAGTAGTCATAATAAGAAACAGGTATAAATTACTCTTTGGCTCGTAAAGTGATGCAAACATAGATTCACTTGCACTCATAAACTCTGAAATGTTTTCGGCTCGTAAAAATGAAATAATGGTAAACGGAATAGAGCCTATAAGCTGCCACCCTATAATAAATATGATGAATGTTCCTATTAAGTAACGCCAAGGATCATGTTTAAATTTAAATACTTGAGCTAAATACATGTTTTTCTTATTATAATTTTAACTGAATTCATTAGTAATTGTTAGTAGAATAAAACGATTATCAGTTACATTTTTAATTAATGATTTGTAACTTATTATTTTGGCAATTAACAATAAATAGATAGCTTAAACAAGTAATATTTATTTGTAAGCTAAAGTCAAAGAAAAACTAATAGTATTTACATATTTCTACGCTTCTTCTCTTTTTTTAATAAAGAAAGTTCTCTGCTTGTTTGCCCAGCTACGGAAGTATTTTCTTCAGCACGACGAATTAAGTAAGGCATCACATCTTTTACAGGTCCAAACGGAATGTATTTAGCAATATTATAACCTAATGTTGCCATATTAAATGTAATATGATCACTCATACCGTACAATTGCCCAAACCAAACTCTAGGGTCGTTTACAGCTATGTTATTTTCGGTCATCATATCCATTGCCAAATAATTACTCTCTTCGTTATGAGTACCGATAAATATTTCAATCGTATCTAAATTATCAAGCATATATTGCATAATTTCATTGAAGCAATCATCGGTATCTTGTTTACTTTTATGCATTGGCGTTGGATATCCTTTTTCTTCTGCACGCTCGTTTTCCTTTTCAAGATAGGCTCCACGTACAATTTTATAACCAATTTTATAACCTCCTTCTTTTGCTTTTTTGTGTTCCTCTTTTAAAAAATCCAAACGATCCCAACGATAACATTGTAAGGTATTAAAAACGACCGCACGCTCTTTATTATACTTTACCATCATTTTCTCACAAAGATCATCAGCTGCCTCTTGCATCCAAGTTTCTTCGGCATCGATTAAAAGGGTCACATTTGCATCGTAAGCTGCTTTACTTGCAGCTTCAAAACGACCTACAAGATTTTCCCATTCTAATTTTTCTTCGTCTGAAAGTTCAATCTTTTCAGTAACTTTTTGATATAATTCAAGCCTTCCTAATCCTGTTGGTTTAAAAACTGAAAACGGCATTGCTTTTTTTGTTTCCGCAAAATCGGTAAGCTCTAATATCTTTTTTAAAGTCTTATCTAATTGTTCTTCGCCTTCTTTTCCTTCTACGGAATAATCCAACACAGAACTTACTCCAACTTCATACAATTTATCCACCACAGGCATACAATCATCCTCATTTATACCTCCACAAAAATGATCAAAAACAGTAGACCTTATTAAGCCCTCTACTGGTAAATGAACATTCAAAGCAAACTTTGTAACTGCAGTACCTATACGGACTAAAGGCTCATTGGCTATCATTCTAAAAAGGAAGTATGCGCGTTCTAATTGGGAGTCGCTTTTCAATTGAAAAGCAGTTTCTGTATTGTCGAAAAGAGAATTTGTTTTCATATGATGAATTTGACAACAAATATAGTTAGATTTGATCTCAATTATATGAAATTTAGCTTAAATTAAATGAAAGGAAATCAAAAAAATATAGGAGATGTTTATTGTAATTCTGGTGCTTGGAATGCATTTAATTTGAAGCTTAATAAGCTAAATCCATCAAAGGTTTTTGTGTTAGTTGATGCCAATACAAAATCTTTATGTCTTCCAATATTTTTAAAAAATTATCACTTCAATAAAAAAGCTGAAATTCTCGAAATTTCAGAAGGAGAAATCAACAAAAATATCGCTACTTGTTTAAATTTATGGAATGAACTTTCTGAAAAAGGTGCCGACAGAAACAGTTTACTTATTAACCTTGGAGGCGGTGTAGTAACTGACCTCGGAGGCTTTGTTGCTTCTACTTTTAAAAGAGGAATCAATTTTATCAATATACCTACTACCCTACTTTCTATGGTAGATGCTTCGGTTGGCGGAAAAAATGGCGTGGATTTAGGAATGCTAAAAAATCAGATTGGAATTATCAAAAACTCTGAAATGGTGATTATTAATACTGAATTTCTGAAAACACTTCCCGATAATCAAATTACTTCTGGTTATGCTGAAATGCTGAAACACGGCTTAATTTATTCAAATGAATATTGGAACAACATTAAAGCATTTAACGAACTAGATATTGATGAAATAGAAGAATTACTTTGGGAGTCTGTTTTGATAAAAAACGAAGTAATCACCGAAGATCCTTTTGAAAAAGGAATCAGAAAAACCCTAAACTACGGACATACACTTGGACACGCCATTGAAACCTATAGTTTAAGTGACCATAACTTAAAGCCTTTATTACACGGAGAGGCAGTCGCTATAGGAATGATTTTAGCAACATACATTTCAACAAAATTAACTGGTTTTTCTACAGACAGATTAGATGATATTTCTTCTCATATAATAAATAAATTTTCTAAAGTTAGTTTTACTTCTGAAGAAATTGAAGAAATTATCAAATTACTTATTTACGATAAGAAAAATGACAACGGAAAGATACTTTTTGTACTTTTAAATGATATTGGAAACTGTCAATTAAACTGTGAAGTCCCTAATGAGCTTATATTTGAAGCATTCGAATACTATAAAAACTACAAATAACGCTCGTTAATAATTTGTTTATGATGTATTTCGTGTCCACAAATTAAAAATCCAGCTGCTCTAACAGAAAGTTCGCTTTCACTCGCTTTTCCCATTTGCAGTAAAGTTTCATCCGAAAAGCTTTTAAACATTACAATTGAAGCATTTCTAACCGCTTTATACTCCTTTAAAAGGTTTTTTCTAGACCTTAAATTTGCATTAGAATTATCTGCAAATTCATTTTCATCAAAGCCTTCTAAATCAGCATCATTAGATCTTGCAAATTGCAATGCTCTATAACTAAAAGCTCTTTCAGCATCAATAAGATGAAGAAGAATGTCTTTTGGAGTCCATTTTCCATCCTCATATTTATATTCCAATTTTGAAGAAGGAATTTTTTTAAAGAATTTTATTGTTTCTTTTCTTCCTTTTTTTAAAGATTTAAGTAAGGAGGAGTCTCCTACTTTATCAATATAGGGTTTAAAATATGGATTATATTCATTTAAAGGAATATCAGTAACTTTCATCATAATTAATTTTCACTAAAAATAAACAAAAAACCCTTTGCGGTTTCACAAAGGGTTCTTAAAAAATATAATTTTTATTTTCTAGAATTCTTTAAATATAGAATGCATCAAACGCTTTTTATCGTTGATACTTTCTTCCATAGAAATCATAGTTTCAGTTCTTGTTACGCCATCTATATCATCTATTTGATATATAATAGTCTTAGCTTGATTGGTGTCTTTTGCACGTATTTTACAGAAGATATTAAATTTCCCAGTAGTAACGTGAGCAACAGTTACAAACGGAATCTCACTAATACGCTCCAAAACAAATTGAGTTTGAGATGTTTTATTTAAAAAGATCCCAACATAAGCGATAAATGAATATCCTAATTTTTGATAATCAATAGTCAAAGAAGAGCCTGTAATTAATTTTGTTTCTTCCATTTTGCGAACTCTCACATGAACAGTTCCTGCAGATATATCTAATTTTTTTGCAATATCAGTAAATGGAATTCTAGTGTTTTCAATTAACATATCTAGAATTTTGTGATCGGTATCGTCAAGTTTAAATTTTGCCATAATATTATATAATAAATTGGCTGCAAATTTAATGTATTATGCCTGAATAGGAAATGTTTTTAATTAAAATAAATCAATGATTTATCTTTTTTACTAACAATTTTCGAAACAATTGTTCCAATTTCAACTTCTTCTTGAGAATTCACTAAAACAGTACAGCCTTTTCCTACAATTTCTTTATGCGCAAAATAGTGACCTAAATCCCCTATTTCATCAATTATGGGAATAAATTTAATTTTCCCATTAATCAATTTCTCTATAAACTGAATTGCTATAGACACAATACCATTACATTCTTTAACCTGTATGTTTCTGATAATTATATCTTTATAGTTTTTGTTATTTTCCGGAATTGAGAAATACTCATCATAATTAAAGAATTCTTTTAAAGGTTTTTCAATATTTAAAACAGACAATAATGAATAAAAAATGTATTCTCTTGTTTTTTCTCGGTTGTAATCATCTCCTTTTTGCCCTGCTTCAAATAATATGACCGGCACATCTTTCATCTGAAAACAATCTCCAAAACAGTTGTCATTAAAAGAGTCATCGTATCTTCCTATCTGATTTGGAATATATTTTTGAAGTGTTTTATTCATTTTTGAAATTAACAACATCGCTGCTTTTCTTGTTGAAGTAACTTCTCGTTCAGTATTTGAAGCTGGAGATAAAAACGAAATAGTAGCAGGATTTCCATTTTCTAGACCAAAAATAGTTCGTTGTCCATGAAGATTTAAGCATAAATCTGGCTGAACTTTATTGAACACATTCATTAAAATCTGACTTTCTTTCTGAGATAAGTCTTGTGCATCACGATTTAAATCGACAGAATTTCCATTATTTCTTGTATAAAGTGTTGCTCCATCTGGATTAAGTATAGGGATAATATGTAGCGTGTTATTTTCTAGAAAATCATTAATCTCTTTTTGAAATATGTTTTTTTGAGTAAAAAACTTTAATAAATCAAAAATTACTTTGGTGGTGGTGGTTTCATTTCCGTGCATTTGAGACCATGCAAGAATTACATTTTTCCCGTTTCCAATTTTTATTAATGAGATTTCTTTTCCCAATTCTGAGATTCCAATAGCAGAAATTTTAAACTGATTTTTATACTTTTTTAGTAAAGGATTTATATGTTCTAAAGTGATAAATCTACCACTTAATTCTGCTTCAAAATTTTCGGAATACCAAGCTTCTATTTTCATCTGTCTATATTAATTTGATAATTAAGGCACATACTCTTCGCTATTAATAATACCCTTAATCGATAAACTTTTTAACATGCTCGTTTCATTGTTTACATTCTTCAACAACAAAGATAAACAAAGCTTAGTTTACAAATGTAAACAAATGTTTTTTATTGATTTGTTTATTTTTGTAAACTAAATAGATGCTCTTATTAATCAAATCACAATAATAATCATTTCGAATTATTATTTAAACATATAAATCTATATTTCAGATATATATAGTCTTTTATTTAATGTTATTATTTAATGTTATTTGTCTTTTATTACTTTCTTTTTTGTTACAAACACAATATATAGTACATTTGTAAACAGCAAAATTTCATTTTGAAACATTACAATGGTAAACAGTACAGATTTCGGGAATAGGCTTCAAAAAATATTAGATTATTACAGTATTTCTGCTACTGAATTGTCCAACCAAATCAGTTTTAATCGCTCTACTATTTCACATCTTTTATCGGGTAGAAATAAGCCAAGTTTAGATTTTGTAATGAAGGTTCTTCAGAAATTTCCTGAGGTAGAATTATATTGGTTTTTAAATGGTAAAGGCACCTTCCCTTCCGAAAAAATGAGTCCGACCTCTTCTTCTCTTTCCGTTCAAAATGAAGTAAAAAATACCACTCCTCAAAAAATTGAAAAGAAAGAAGCGTCTCCATCTTTTGATCCAAGTGACATTTCAAAATCTTTTAATGAAGATGAAATTGACCGAATTATTATTTTCTTTAAAGACGGAAGTTTTAAATCATTTAAAAATTAAGATAATTCATATATAATTCAGAAATTCGTATAAAATTTACAAATGCGAATTCTTTTAATATTTTCTATTTCTCTTTTACTATATAGTTGCTATAATCCTGAGCGAAATTGTGCCGATTTTAAAACGGGTACTTTTGAATATGAAGCTTTGGTTGGCACAGAAGTACTAACCACAACATTTTTTAGAAACGATACGCTAGAGATTGATTATTTTAAAGGTAAGTCAGATACTTCAACCATACGTTGGATCAACGATTGCGAATATATTGTTCGGAAAATAAACCCTAAGAATATGGCGGAAGAAAAAGCCATTCATATGAAAATCCTTACTACAAATGGAGACGAATATCTTTTTGAATACAATATAGTAGGTGATACCAAGAAACAAAAAGGAACCGCAAAGAAAGTAAAATAATGGCATTAAACATCGTTCTTATCGAGCCCGAAATACATACCAATACTGGCAATATTGGTCGTTTAAGCCTTGCTTCAGGGTGTAATTTACATTTGGTAAAGCCATTTGGGTTTGAACTGAGCGATTCACGTTTAAAACGCGCAGGATTGGATTATTGGAAGCATATTTCTCTTTTTGTGTATGAAAACGTAGAAGAATTCTTTCAGAAAAATAAAGATAAAGAAATAGCGTTTTTATCAAGCCACGGAAAAAACACCTATTGGGATATTGAATTTAAAGAAGATATGTTTCTAATTTTTGGAAAGGAATCTAAAGGACTTTCAGAAAACATTATTGAGAACAATCTTGATAACATCTATAAAATCCCACTTTATAGCGACAAAGTTAGAAGTATCAACCTTGCCAATGCTGTAGGAATCGTTGTTTATGAAGGATTAAGAAATTTATCAAAATGAAAGAACAACTTAACAACCCTTTACACGGAGTTACCTTAAAAACTATATTGGAGTTTTTAGTTGAAAAATATGGATGGTATGAATTAGGTGGTTTAATTAAAATCAACAGTTTTAATACCAATCCTACTATAAATTCAAGTCTAAAGTTTTTACGAAAAACACCTTGGGCACGTGAAAAAGTAGAACGCTTGTATTTAAAGGCTATAAAAAAGAAATAATTATTCTTTTTTAAGAAGCTTATTTTGCTCTTCTAATAATTTTTCAATATTAGACAACAACTCAATGTTTTTAGGAGTTTCCACTTCTTTATCGTTAGGATCGTCTGCTTTTCTTCTAAAACGATTCATTAATTTTACTACCATAAAAATAGTAATCGTAATGATTAAAAAATCGGTAATCACTTCAAAAAATTCACCCCAGCCAATGGCTATTTCGTTAACACCTTCTGATGCTTCTTGCATTACATATTTTCTATCTTTTAAATTTACTCCAGATGAAAGCATCGAAAATGGTGGCATTATTATTTTCTTCACCAAAGTACTCACCACTTTATTAAAGGCAACTCCAATGATGATACCGATCGCCATATCAATCATATTCCCTTTTAAAGCAAAGTCTTTAAACTCTTTATAAAATCTTTTCATACCTATGTTGAATTTACTTCAGCACTTATTTCTCTAGAAAACGGGTATTCATTTCTGTTAATATAAATAAATCTAGGTGAAAATTAAAACAACAAGGTCTGTCCTTCGTCATCAATATCAGGATCTTCATCTGGTTCATTATCTTCCTTAGAGTTTTTAACAGGAGAATCCTCTTCTGGTTTCGATATTTCTGAAGTTTGCACTTTCTTTTCTGAAACTACATCTTCTTCAATCACCTCTATTTCTTCTACTGGTTTTTTCTCTGGAACTTCAAAAAACAAAGGCTCCAAAGCATTTATTTCTAATACTTTTTCTTTAGTTAATTGATTCCCTAATGCGTGGATTCCTTTTATTGAAATGAACTCTTCTAAATTAAGCGCTAAATTTTCCTGACGATCTTTACCTCTCTTCTTTGCAAATGCAATCTCTGCAACAGGTCTATAATCAGTAAAAATAGTTTCTAAATAAGATTTTGGATGGTCTGAAATTACATTATCTTCTCTATCTGGGTTTTCAATTAAGAAACGTTTTACGTAAAACAATTCCTTATCTCCTTCCCAATAAATAACAGTAATTGGTTTTTTTGGATCCCATTTTTCAAGGACAATCATATCATCATCAAAACGCAAGGTTATTTCTGGTGTTACTGTTTTTAAGACACCTTGCTGATTAATAACCAATATTCTGTCTTCACTTGTAAACTCTCCTAATAATTCTCCTCTTTCATCAACATTTAAGCGTTGTACGGTGTCATCAAACCATATTTTACGCGGTTTTAATGTGGAAAGTCCTTTCTCTTTTAGTTCAATTCGTTTTACGGAATATTTGGTAACTATATTTCCTCTAGAGGCTCTTCCTTTAACAATTAAATCGGCAAAATCTAAATCGAATTTCAACTTTTTAATACTTCCAGATTGTCGTAATAATACCGCTACTAATTCTGCTTCTCCATTCGGATTTGCAGAGAAATACAATACTTTACTTCCTTTAGTTCCTTTACTTAAATCGTATTCTCTGTCTCTTGTTATAGAAGTCACTGCAAAACGTTTTACATACGCTGCACCTCTGGCTCCATCTTTATATATGAGATTATAAATAGTTCGTTTATCTTTCTTTTTAAATACAGCTACGTGAATAATATTTTTACCTATAAAAGTCTTAGCTCCTACTTTGGTAACCATCATTATTCCATCTTCGGTAAAGACAATAACATCATCAATATCGCTACAATCTGTTACATACTCATCTTTTCGGAGGCTCGTACCGAGAAATCCTTCTTCCCTATTTACGTAGAGTTTTGTATTTCGGATGACCACTTTAGTGGCTTCAATATCATCAAAAACACGGATTTCGGTTTTACGTTCTCTTCCTTTTCCGTAGTCTTTCTTAAGACGCTTAAAGAAATCGATAGCAAATTCAATTAGATTGGCTAAATGATGTTTTATTTCAGCAATGCGATCTTCAAGAGCATCAATTTTTTGCTGTGCCTTATCAATATCAAATTTTGAAATACGTTTAATTCGAATTTCAGTTAAACGTACAATATCATCTTCAACAACAGGTCGTTTTAGATGTTTAATATGTGGCTTTAACCCTTTATCTATAGCCGAAATAACTCCTTGCCAAGTTTCTTCTTCTTCAATATCTCGGTAGATTCGGTTTTCAATAAAAATACGCTCTAAAGAAGCGAAATGCCATTGTGCTTCCAATTCTTCTAACTGAATTTGAAGCTCACTTTTTAACAACTGAACCGTTCTATTGGTTGAAGTTTTTAGCATTTCAGTAACACCAACAAACAAAGGTTTATTGTTTTCAATTACACAACCTAAAGGTGAAATTGGCGACTCACATCTAGTAAACGCAAATAAAGCATCAATGGTTTTATCTGGAGAAATTCCAGCAGGTAAATGAATTAAAATTTCTACTTCAGCAGCAGTATTATCTTCAATTTTCTTAATTCGGATTTTCCCTTTTTCATTGGCTTTCAAAATGGAATCTATCAAGGTAGAAGT
>JASFZG010000153.1:0-3930 GCA_046055745.1 Flavobacteriaceae bacterium
CCTTCTACCATCATTACTGAATCTGCAGAAGCTCCAATCATCATTTCAAGATCAGATTCTGCTAATTGAGCACGACTAGGATTGATAACGAATTCACCATTTACTCTTGCAACACGCGCTTCAGAAATAGTACATTCAAAAGGAAAATCACTTAGCTGAATCGCCGCAGAAGCTGCTAATCCAGCTAATGCATCTGGCATAACATCTTCGTCATGAGACATTAATTGTATCATTACCTGTACTTCACTGTGGTAATCTTTTGGGAATAATGGACGTAAAACACGATCTACTAAACGCATCGTTAATACTTCGCCATCACTTGGTCTTGCTTCTCTTTTAAAGAACCCTCCAGGATAACGTCCTGCAGCTGCGAATTTTTCTCTATAATCTACCGTTAAAGGTAAAAAATCTACTGGGCTTGCTTTGTAATTTGACACTACGGTACAAAGTAACATTGCTTTCCCCATTTGCACAACAACACTTCCGTGAGCTTGTTTTGCTAATTTTCCGGTTTCAAGAGTAATTTGTCTCCCGTCGCCAAGGTCTATAACCTCATTAAATGTTTTTGGAATCATAATTTTTTTTTGTGTACTTTTTAGCTGTGGCTATAAAAGAACTGTTAACAATGGTCAATATTCGTCTTTACGAATATTTTGTTGTGTTGTGTGTTGCTGACCAATGAAAAACCTAAATTGTAGCTTTTCTTTATAACCCTCACGAAAATGGGGGCTATTAAATTGCTGAGGTGGTTTTTAATAAGAGGTTACCACGTCGTTTCACTCCTCGTAATGACAATTAAAAAAGGGAGCATAAAGCTCCCTTGTATTTTACTTACGTAAACTCAATTCTTTAACAATTGCACGATATCTCATAATATCTTTTTTCATAAGATAGTTTAAAAGAGATCGTCTTTTACCTACTAACATAACCAAAGAACGCTCAGTGTTGTAGTCCTTGTGATTTTTCCTTAGGTGTTGTGTTAAATGCTCGATACGGTAAGTGAACAAAGCGATTTGACCTTCAGCAGATCCAGTGTCTTTTGCAGACTTTCCGTGTTTTTTGAAAATTTTTCCTTTTTCTTCAGGTGATAAATACATGCCAATATTATTTTAAATGATTTTTATGTACAGATTATACTCGTTATAATCAGGCGTCAAAGATACCGTTTTTCTATTATATAGCATATAATTTAACTGAAATAATTTTTTGACTCATAATGCTGAAAATCAACAAATTTAGAATACAAATTAAACCATTTTGAAATTAAAATGTCATACTCCTATTAAACCATTAAAACAAAAAAAACATGAAATCGAAATTAATTAAATTAGTATTTACACCATTAGCATTGGTAGCGTTGTTTTTTACTTCTTGTAGTAACGATGACTTTGAAGTAACAACCGAAAACTCTTCAAACTTTACTATTGAATTAACCAAACAGTCAACAGAAACAGATGAGGTTTCTACAGGTGCAATGAACATTGTAGAATTGGCTTATACAGAGATTGAAGAAGCTTCAGGAAGAAATACTAGCTTCTTTTCAGATTGTGTTACAATCACAATAACGAATGAAAATGATATCACTTTTGTAGATTTAGATTTTGGACTTGGATGCGAATTAAATAACGGAATCACCGTTTCAGGAATAATTCATCTTACTTATGGAGTTCCGCAAAACGAGACAAGAACCATTAATTACTCTTATGAAAATTTCTTTTTTAATGAAAAAGGAATTGCTGGTGGAGGAACTATTTTCCGAGAACATAGTAATGAAAATGGGAATCCACAATCTACAATTCAGAAAAATATAGAAGTAACTTTCCCAAGCGGATTAATCGCTATTGTAAATGGAAATAAAGTTCGAGAATGGATAGAAGGTTTTGGTAGTGGCACTTGGATAGATAATGTTTATTTAATAACAGGAAGCTGGACCCACGAATTTAATAATGGATTCTTCCGTTCTGCAACTGTTATTGAAGTATTAAGAAGAGAAGCAACATGTCATTATTTTGTAAGCGGTTTAGTTGAGGTAACTAGAAATGAAACCACAGGAGTTTTAGATTATGGTGACGGAATTTGCGATAATGAGGCGATTTTAACAGTAAATGGAGAAGAAATAGTAATTATACTTCATCATTAATTCTTATTTGAATTAGTTTTAAAACTTTCCTAAATGTGGGGATATTTAGGAAGGTTTTTTATGTTAAATCGCTATGTATTATGTTTTTAAATACATAGTAAATAGCGGTTTAACGCTGATATTTATTTGATTTTTGAAAATGTCTTTTCAGATATGAAAAGACATTTTCTTTTATTTTTTCTTTTATAAAAACTATAAAAATATTTTTTCTTAACTTTAAAAAAAATTGCAACCAAATTATTTTTTAGATTATGAAAAAAAGAATTCTTTATTTATTATTTTTATTTCCCTTTTTTATCTTTTCGCAACAAGTAGATTTATTTCAACAATTTAACGGAAGATTTGATTTTACAGCATTTGGAAATACACTAAACGAATCTGAAAATCCTGTTAGTTGCACTATATTAACAGAGAGTAGTGCTGATTTTAATTTATTACCTGGACAAACAATGGTTTCTGCACACCTTTATTGGGCAGGATCTGGATCAGGCGATTTTGATGTAAAATTAAACGGAGCAAATATTACTGCTCAAAGAACATTTTCATTATTTTTTAATGGCTTAGATTTTTTTGCTGCTTATGCAGATGTGACTTCGATTGTAGCTTTTAATGGACAAGGGAATTATACATTATCTGATCTTGATTTAACTGCGGTTATTGGAGCGTATTGTGGAAATAGAACAAATTTTGGAGGCTGGTCTGTAATAGTTATTTATGAAGATCCTACATTACTTCTAAATCAGTTAAGTTTATTTGATGGTTTAGAATTTGTTGCTGCAGCTAATCCAACTTTAGAAATCACTTTAAATAATATAGATGTATCATCTCAGGACCTAGCAAAAATAGGATTCTTAGCTTGGGAAGGAGATGTTGGCATTGCAAATAACGAAACATTATTAATTAATGGAACTTTAATTGATAATCCTCCTTTAAACCCTGGAGATAATGCATTTAATGGTACCAATAGTTATACGAATTCTTCAGAATTGTATAATATGGATTTAGATTTTTATGATATAGAGAATGTTATAAGTCCTGGCGATACTAGTATTACGATAAACTTGACTTCAGATCAAGATTTTGTAATGATTAATAATATAATCACCAATGTAAATTCAGAAATACCCGATGCAACTATTGTAATAGATGATATTGGTGTCTTTTGTGAAAACAGTAATATTGATATTAATTATACGGTGTTTAATGTTAATAGTACTGCGCCATTACCATCAAATACACCTATTGCTTTTTATGCAGATAATGTATTGGTAGGGCAATCACAAACTGTAAATGAAATTCCTATTGGAGGATCAGAAAACGGTGTTGTTACTTTGTTAATCCCTGGAGGTATTCCATCAATTTTTACATTAAAAGCAGTTGTTGATGATGATGGAACTGGGAATGGTATTGTAAATGAAACAAATGAAAATAACAATGAATTTGAACAAATAATAGACCTTAATGAGGAAGGTATTGATTTAGGTCCAGATATTCAAAGTTGTGAAGGTTATATAGAAGTTTTAGATGCTGATGTAGGGGATCCAAATTTTACTTATATCTGGTTTTTTAATGGAGTTGTTATTCCAGGAGCAAATGACGCTACTTATGAAGCAACACAGACAGGTGCTTATTCAGTAGAAGCAAATTTTGGAATTTGTTTCGTAAATGGTAGTGTTGTTGTTACTTTTAATCCACAACCCATTGCTATACTCCCCGATGATTTAACAATATGTGATGAGATTCCTAATGATGGTTTTGCAGAATTTGATTTAACCCTCAGAGACGCACAA
>JASFZG010000154.1:0-8216 GCA_046055745.1 Flavobacteriaceae bacterium
TTCTATTAACTGAATTTTAGATTGAGATAAATCTACTTCATTAATAAAACCTCCACTAAACCTTGCTTGCATTACAGCTAGATTATCTTCAAAATTCTTTGCCGTTTTTTCTGAAATAATCAATCGATTGTCTAAATCTCTTAAGGAGATATAAGCGGAAGCAACCGCAGAAATAATAGAAATGGTCACAGAACGATAAGCGTATTCGGTAGCTAAATACCCTTGTCTGGATACTTCATTTAAAGATTTAATTCGTTGCCATAAATCAACTGTATATGAAACATTTACACCTGAAATAATATTGTTGTTAAAATTTGATGTTTGAGAATTAATATTGCTTGAAGCACCTCCGTAATAATTAACAGCAGGATAGAAATCTGCTTTCGAAATATCAAAGAATATCTGTGATTCTTGTAATCTAGCAGCCGCTATTTTTATGTTTTTATTTTCTTTTAATGAAGTATTAATTAATTCTATTAAAATAGGATCCTTGAATAACTCCCACCAATTAATCGTTGCAATAGAAGCTTCGATTTTTGTGTCTTGACGATAAGCTTCAGGAAGGTTTTGTTCCTCTCTTTCATAATCTTCACCTACTTTACAAGAAGATAGGTTCAGAATGATAAAAACTGAAAAACAAATCATTATTGTATTTAAATTCCTCTTAACCATTGACTAGTTGTTTCTTTTTCTGAAAATAATTTAATATGGCAAAGGCTGCTACCACATAGATTACAGCAGCAGATATTTGTACAAGCCTTGTCCAAACTGCTGAACCTGCAGCATCGCCTGATGATGTTACGGTTCCTAAGATTAATAAGAAAGTAGAAAACCCAGTACCGAATATTGCTGCTAATTTTGCTTTTGAAAATAACCTACTTCCGAAGATAAAACCTACTAACAAGACCAATAACATCATAAAAGTAATCATCGGAACAATGACCAATAACTTATAAGCAATAATTGCAAATAGCCCTCCTAAAATATTTGCTGCGATTAAAAACTTACCCACTTTAGCATTTGCTAATGCTGGGCTCATTGATAAAATACCTATAAAGATTAGAATTAATAATCCTCCCGATAATTTAAAAATAAAGAATAATAATAAAACGGGAAGAAGGATAAATAATATGTTTCGGGCGTAGGTAAATCGTTGTAAATCTGTTTGATTTGCAGCTTGTTGTTTTTCTTTTACAAATTCTTTATCCGCTTCAGACCAAGGAAATACTTTAAAAACCAATTGTGAAAGCAGGATTGCCATAAAAGCATTAAAGATTAAACTTACTGCAACAATTGCACTCACACCTGATGGTTCTAATGACATTAAAGGAATGACCAAAATGCTGATTATTGCAAATAGTTTAACCATCATCGGTAGTTTATTCGAATAATAAATCCATAAAATTCCTAAAGATAAAAAAGACATAAATACTAAAAGAATATCTTTAAAAAAAGAGCTAAACACAAAAGTGATGGTATTGATAATAATGAGTATAACTATAAAACCCGCACCTTGCTTAAAGGTAAGTGGCTTGGTTCCTGGAGCAATATAACCTAGCGCTAAAACGGGAGTTAAATAGGAGATAGGATACGCTAATAAGGAGCTCACCAACATAATAAAACTAATTCCTAAGACATAACGCAATACTGGAGTAGAAATACTCCAATTATAAGTAGTGCTAGAAAAAATGTTGGCTTTACCGAACATAAGATAACCAAGAGTTGAATTTTATTCTAAAAGAAGCCAAGGTATTCAATAAACTATTTGAACCTGTATAAATAACAACATCTGCTTGTCCACCAATCCTAATTTTATTTTGGAAATCTGTATTTGAATTCTCCAAACTTATAATAACAGGAAAACGCTGGGGGTCTCGCAACCATCCATTTTTACTACTAATACTTGGCAATCCTCCTTTGCTAGACTGGTCTGTAGAAACTCCATAACCCAAACTTCTAACGGTACCTTCATATATTTTTCCTGGAGCGATATCTAACGTGAATTTAACAGGATCACCAACATTCATTAATGAAAGATTATTTTCCTTTAAATCTGCTTGAATCCAAACATCCGATTTAGAAATTAAAGTAGTTAATGGTTGTCCTGTAGAAGCAAAATAACCCAAATCAATGTCGAAACTTTCAATTACTCCATCTGTAGGAGCAATGATAGTAGTAAAAGCCAAATCTAATTGCGCTTTTTCTAAGTCTTTAATAGCTGCTCTAATTTTAGGATTGTCAGGGCCAGAATCTCCTAATGATTGCTTGGCTCTATCTAAATTTGCTTCGGCAGAGGCTACTTGCTCGGTAGCGGTTAGTAGGGCGGTTTCAGATTGATCTTTATCGTTCTCAGATAAAGCACCTGCATTTTCTCGCATTACTTTTTCTACTCTGTTCCAATTACGTTGTGCTCGGTCCAATTGGGCTTTTGCAACCCCCAATCTTCCTGCAGCCGATTTTACCGAAGAAGTACTCGCAGCTACAGATTGTGTAGTGTTATCTATATTCGCTTCCGCTTTTAAAACAGCAATTTTGTAAGGAGAACGATCTATTTGAAATAAGGTATCGCCCGCTTTTACTTTGCTGTGTAATTGGATTTTTATTTCCGTAATATTTCCTGAAACCCTTGAGGTGATAGGAGTGACCAAACCTTTAATTCGCGCTTGATCGGTATATGGTGTGTGCCTTTCAGAAAAAATATACCAAACAAAAAACAATAATGATAATAGAAGAACAACTCTAGTTATTAACTTAATTGGACTCTTTTTTTCTGGATTTGTTTCCTTTTTGACTATTTCTTCATTAGTCTCAATAGATTCTTCAGAACGATTTGTATCGTTGTTATCGCTAGTCATATTAGTTTTTATTATTTTGCTGAAATGTATTCTTTACAATAAATTGGATTACTGAAAATATCATTGCAGTTGTCCAACCTAATAAAAGCACACCACTCATTGCTTCAAATCCCGCTAAAATTCGATTGGAAGAACTAATTGTAATTTCTCCATAACCCAATGTTGTAAAGGTTACCATAGAAAAATAAATAGCTTTTTCTAAAGTTTGAAACTCTGTAATTCCTGGTAATAAATAGTAAGTAAACCCCCAAACAATTGCTTCAATAAAGTTTAAGGATAATAAAAACAATGCTGTAGCTATTAGTAGCTTGACGGCATTTTTATCAAAATTAGCCAATGATTTTTTTTGGCTACTCTTAGAAATGTGTTTGAGCCAAAATCGTGTTCCGTAGGCCTGAATTATAATGGTAATTCCAATAATTAGAACTCCAATAGAAATATTAAATAACATAGTAAAAGTATGAATTTCAAATATAGGCTTTTCTTATAAAAAGAATTTTAATTAAAACTATCTTTTTTATACATAAAATAGAGCTTTTAAAAGATTTTTTGTAACTTGCCTTCAAGTTGTTTTTAATATTTAATTTTTTGATACACAAATGAATATACAACTTTTTATTAGCTAATTAACTAACTTTTTTAATCCTATTTTATATATAAAAAGAAAAAAACATTAATTAAACCCCCCCCCCAAATATGAATACCTACAAAAAATACCAGAGAAAGTACTTCGTAATTAATTTAAACTTAGTATTAACTGCAATAATACTGGGAATCACTATTAATACTTCTGCTCAAGTTGGAATTGGAACTACAACTCCAGATGCTTCGTCGGTGTTAGATATTCAGTCAACTAGTAAAGGTTTTTTAGCACCTAGAATGACCACTGTAGAAAGAACAGCAATATCCACTCCAGTAGTAGGACTTATGGTTTTTGATACCGATCTAAACAAATTCTATTTTTACGATGGCAGCTCTTGGATTGCTAATGAAACTAATCAAAATACAAGAGATAATTATGTTTTAGTAAAAACTTTAGCTGATTTTCCAACTCCATCCGCTGGAACAATTACCTTGGCTTCAGGTACTTTGTATGAAGTTAACGGAACCATAGCTCTTGGTTCTAACAGTATAGATTTAAACGGCTGTTTTTTAACTGGTGCAGATCCTAGCAGTGATATATTAACCTATACAGGTGCCACAGGATTATTCTCTGGAGCCAATGGAGGCCAGGTTGAATTTTTAAATATTCAAGGATCTTCTTCTAAATTATTTAATATAACAGACGGCACAAACACCAAGATTTTTATAATTAGAGATTGCTTTGTATCTAATTTTAGTGATTTAGGTACTATCTCAGGGCATGATTTTGTATTCTTTAATTCACTGCAATATACAGGTAACACAACAGGTATTACCTTTTCTGGTGTTAATGAATTGTTTTTAAATAGCCAAATTTGGGGTTCCACTAATAGTGGTACCATTTTTACTTTTAATGGTAGTTTTGAAGATATCTCAATTGTTGGAGGAGAATTGGAAGTAAATTCGGGTGAAAAAGGAATAGACGTTACTGCAAATCCAACTGTAGCAAATGGATTAGTACAAAATGTGACATTTGCGGGTGTTGGTACTTTTATTGATGGGTACACAGTAGGAAGCTATTCTGGCTTTCATTTTACCAATGATTGGCATGTTAGCTCTTCAGGGATCTTAAAAGAAACGGATGATAATGCTCGTGGCGATATTAATTTAGATGCCCCAGTGGGATCTGGATTTATAACTACTTTTACAGGGTCAGGAGTGCCAAAAAAATTAGTTGGGACTTCAACATCAAATAATTTATTTAGATTCACTAAATCTGGAGATAATAAAATTGTTTATGATGGTAAAATAAAAAGGAGTTTTAGTATTACTGCAGCAGCATCTTTTCAAGGCAATGTTTCGGGTGATAGATTTATTTTTTATATAGCAAAAAATGGAATTGTTGCAACTGATACTAAAGTCTATAGGCAAATAGGGACAGCTGGAGACATTGGAGCTATAGCAATAGTTGGAGTTATGGATCTGAGCCCTGCAGATTATATAGAAGTTTGGGTAGAACGATTTAGTGGAACTGGTAGTGTGATTTTAGTTTCACTAAACCTAATTGCAAATTAAAAAATTGAATTTAATAGCAATACATTGAGAAATACTATTAATGGATATAAAAAATGCTATTATAAAAAAGCATTTAATCTAATGTAACTTTGTAGTACTGTAAATAGCCTTATTAAGAGCTCTCACACATCTTTTGAGCTCTAGGCTACATTTCTGTTTCACTTATTAGTAGAACCTAATAAACCAAATTATCTTGTTTTTTATCAGAATATCCAACCAATAATTTTTATAAATCCGACAATCATCGATAGAAGAATTCCATTAACAGCACACTATTAATCAGATTTTATTAATTCGTCTTTAAAGATGGTTTTTTGTCTCTCTTTATTTTTCATTTGATTTTAAATAAGTTGTCTGATTTTTAGTTAACCTATTTTAGGAAAGTTCAATTTAGGGGTTGTTCGTTAAGATACATGGTTTACATAAGAATAGTAGCCGCCTTGGGAGTTTGAATTTTTAAAGTTACAAACAAATTTTCTATGGGCTAAAATATTTATATTTTCTACTGTTTTAGCTATTATTTTATACTTTGTTATACACAGTTTTTATTATTCAGTTAGTATTAAATTGAGAGTAGTTTCTTTAATCAAATCCCGATTCAATATAAAATCATTAATATTTTCAGTTATGGTTATATCTGGAATAACTCCTCTGGAATAATTCCCCATAAAATCAAAGTATTCTTTTACGCAACCACTTTTATCTCCTAACCCAACTGTGTAAAATTTCAGAGTGTCTTTTTGACTAATAATTCGATAAATCCAGTTTTCACTTGAGTCAATTTTTGTTCGTCTAAAATTAGTCAGAAAATGATGTTCAAATTCGTTGTCAATATTTTCAAAGTTCAATTCCGCAAGAGTGTTTTCACGCATTTCATATTTGCTCATAAATGTCGTATCTTCCTTTATTGTTGTTTGAAGGTTTAATTTGTTTTTTCTTTTAGTCAAGATTAGTTCGTCTATTCTAACCCAATGTTCCATTGTAAGATTTACTTTTATTTGAATAGTGTCTTTTTTAGTCATTTTCGACGTGAAATCTGATATGTTTTCAGTCAGATTCAGTTCCGAAATATAGTTGCCCGTTTTCTTTTCCGATTTACAGTTTGTTAGTAAAACAGAAACAAAATTATAAGACTGAATTTCAATTTGGGCACTTTTCTCATATGTTCGTTAAGAACCAAAGATACCAAATAAGCGTGAATTTCGATAGGAATTTCAGCCGTAATAAACGTTATAAGTTGTTGGCAAACGTTTTTATTCTTTTTCAAATTCCCATTCCATATTTAAAAACTCATAAATAAGTCTTGAAGAATATTCAAAAGGGGTTTTACTTTGAACTTTAGTTCCTTTTTCTATCGACTTTCCATAATTATTAATCAACTTTTCATTTATGGAATTCCGCTGTTTTAAAGTCAATTCAGAATATTGTACATCTTTTTGTTTATTCGGTTTGTCCTTAACTAAAGTTGCAACTATTCCTAATGAAATTTCTCTAAAGAATCCTGAAGCAAATTTATTTTCCATTATTAGGGATTCAGATTTTTTCTTTAATTCCATTTCTGAATATTTTGAATTAGTTATAAAATTTATATAATCATAATTCATTTTAACCAAATCAGTAATTAGACTTCTTAAATCGGTTGCAATTTCTTGAATATTTTTATTTTCACTTTTTGAATGCCTTAATAATTTATTCATTGAAAACATAACTAATTCATCATTGTATTCCGCAATTGCTTTTTTCAATATGTCAGGATTAGTAGTGCTTTCAAGAGTTGAATAAAATTCAGTTGTTGCAGAATTCAATTTTGCATAAACATCTAAACAGTCATTAACAAATTCAAATTGGTCATTGGCAAAAGTTGTATTTCCAATCAATAATCCGATTATTAATATGATGTAATTTATTCTCATTTTATCGTTTTTTTTTAATGTTGGGTAATGGTTTTGGTATGATTTTGTTGCGTGAAACTAATGATAAACTTCACAAGTACAAAACCAATTTGAAAATCCGATAGGATTTTCCTAAGTAAGCCAAAACTTAGCAATGAATTTTACACGTTGTTACCCAACGTAATTCTTTATATTAATTCTATATATAATTACTCAATTGGTATTTCATATTCGTATTCAGAAATTACTTCACTAGCAGTTTTTATTGTATCACCATTATTTTTAATAAATTCAAACCAGTTGTTATATGTGTCTTCTGCTTTAAGATAATCATAACAATGAAATACTAGTCCATAAATCTCCTCATCTTGAATATTATTATACTCTGCTTTAAAAATATTCAGAGCTTCCTCAACGGTGAAATCATTGGATATTGTTGTTAATTGTCTATGAGTAACGAAAGTAATTTCTGCTCCATTATTTTTTATAATCCTGTATGGTTTTAAACTCCTAAGATTGCCATATTGTTCAAACGAGCTATATTGATTTCCACTAGTGAATATTAAATTTTCGGAGGTGTTTTCGTAGCTCTGGGGCATATCAATAGGCAAACCACCAATCATAGCTGTTGTAACATTTTCAGGTGTAGCCAAATTCTTTACAAAATCTAAACCTATATTAACATTTCCTAGAAATGGAATTGGATTACCTACCGCATTTGGGTTATTAGAATACCCATTCCAGTCTGGATGATTCAATGAATGATGATGAAATGCAATTTCGTGTCCTCGCTCTTGCCATTGTCTAACCGTATTTATTTTTGAATTATCTAAAAGAATATATTCTGCCCATTGTGGGTTAAATTCCAAAGTAAGATGAAAACCGTAATCATCAGCTTTTTGAATTAATTTTTCTGCTGTTTCAAATAAATATTCCTGCCAGCCAAAATCCATTGTTAAATACTCTTCAGGTAAGTCTATCGGTAAATCATTATCCAATCGACCTTTATACCCTGCTTCAAAATGTATTGAAACAAAAGTGTATTTGCTATTATTTGTTGGTATCGGATCAGTAGTTTTGTCACACGAACTTAACAAAAGCGCTATCTGTAAAAATATTATCATTCTCATAAAAGCTAAATTTGGTTTAAATCAATATTATGGTAAGACATATTTTTTATTAAAAGGTTTAATTTTTCACGATTTCTCTTCTTATGTTGGGTAACGGTTTTGGTATGATTTCGTTGCGTTGGATTAGCGACCAATTTACTAAATAAAAACTATCAATGGAATGAATGCTAGGATTTTACGAA
>JASFZG010000155.1:0-3997 GCA_046055745.1 Flavobacteriaceae bacterium
AATTCCTGCTTTTTCCATATTTGAAAAACCAACAGGACCTTCGGCATATTCTAAATTATTTGCTTTTCCTATTTCGTAAACTTTATTTAGTAATGCTTTGGTAACTTCAATATCATCGATCATATCTAACCAACCAAACCGAACTTTTTTCTTGTTGAGTTCATTGACTTCAATGTGATTGATAATTACTGCAATTCTTCCAACTGTTTTTCCATTTTTATAGGCTAAATAATAGGAAGCTTCCGCATTTTTAAAAACAGGGTTGTTCTTTACATCTAGGGTTTCCATTTCATCTTTAGTTAAAGGTGGAACCCAATATTTGCAATCCTTATAAAGTGTAAAAGGGAATTTCACAAATTGCTTCAATTCCTTTTTTGTGGTAATTTTTTTTAATTCAATCATTTTTATTTTAAAAAACTAAATATCTCATATCCCTCCATCATCATCGTCAAAATCGATACTATCTTTACGTTTGTTGTTTTTCTTCTTTTCTTTTTTATCTTTCCCGCTAGCTTCTTTGTCTTTTTTCTTTTTATCTCTACCTGATTTCCCTTTATCTTCAATATACTCATCTTTTTCGTGCATATCAAATCTATATGAAACTCCAATTCTTCCCATAAACCTTGATGGGGTATCTTTAAAATTCATTAAAATAGAAGCATCTAACTGAAAATCTTGATTAAATAAATAAGCGGCACCTCCTCTAAATATTTGATCGGCATAAAAATCGCTACTTATTCCTTGATTTTCTAGAAAAGCGGACATTTTTGCATTAAAAGTATGTGTTAAAGTAAGAATGTATGAGTAGGAAGGTAAATCCTCTGTAATACGTTCACCAATGATGTTGGTTACAAATACCCAGCTTCCCCAGTTATTTTGTGTTGAAATTGCTACCGTAGGACTAATAGAACTTTCAGTGCCAGACGTAAAAGGATTATCTGCAAAGTCAAAATTTGCACCAGCATAAACAGAAATGGCAGGGACTAGGTCTCTCCATTTAAACGAGTTATTTGCTTTCCAGCTATAAAGATTAGGCTTCTCTAATTCTTTTTTACGGTATGGATCAAAAAACAAATATTTTGCTCCAATGGTATTGGTTGTGAAATTACTTTCTTTATATTCAAATGGTACTGCACCAGAGTTATCTGTAACCGAATTTGATCTAAAACCACCAATCAAACTAATTTCTAATTCTTCTTTCCAAACTCCATAACGTACATTATAATCGATGATAAAAGCATTGGTTTCGGTTTGTTTAAGACTGTGTTCTTCAGAGCCATAACCAAACCCTGTTTCAATCTGTAATATTTTTTTTCCTACTGAAAATGCTCCTTGAGAGAAGCCAGGTCTGTTAGAGTTAATAGTTTCAGTGTATTGTGCGGTTACTGTATAAACACTAAATAATAAACAGAAAATGATGCTAATTTGTTTGGTCTTCATAAGATGTTCGGTTAAGTTCAAAGATATATATTTATCATTTATTTAATAGTAGTTTTTCTGAAATTATACAGACTATTTGTATTTTTGACCAGAATTAAAAACTATGAATTCTTTTTTAGAAACGATTTTAATTATACTTCTGGTATATTATGCCTTGAAGATTATTTTTAAGTTTTCAAAACCTTACCTGATGAGATACGTTGTAAAGAAAGCAAATGAGCGGTTTGGACAGGCTTTTGGTAACGACCCGTTTAATGCGCCTAATCAAAAAGAAGACGAAGGTGATGTTACTATAGATAGTTCAAAAACAACTACAAAAACTTCAAAATCTACTGTTGGAGAGTATGTTGATTATGAAGAAATAGAATAGTTTTCGATAAATACTATTCTTTAATTTATTGAATAGAATTGAGCAAATTTTCATAAATTCCCCAAGTTTTATTTTCAATATTATTTATGCAACGTTTTAAAAAATATCTCCCGCACCTTGGTGTATTCGTATTATTTGTAATTATTTCACTTGCCTATTTTAGTCCTGTTTTGCAAGGAAAAAAAATATTCCAAAGCGATATTGTGCAATATACTGGAATGGCAAAGCAGCAAAACGATTTCAGAAAAACAACTGGTGAAGAAACTTATTGGACAAATTCTGCTTTTGGAGGAATGCCAACCTACCAACTAGGAGCGAAATATCCACATAACTATATCAAAAAATTAGACTTGACATTGAGGTTTTTACCAAGACCTGCCGATTACCTTTTCTTATATTTTATAGGTATTTATATCTTATTCTTAATTCTGAAAATAGACTATAAATTAGCTTTTATAGGAGCGTTGGCTTTCGGGTTCTCCACCTATTTAATAATAATATTAGGAGTTGGACATAATGCAAAAGCACACGCAATCGCCTATATGCCTTTGGTTTTAAGTGGAATCTTACTCACTTTTAGAAAAAAATATTTGTATGGTTTTTTACTAACTACTATTGCTATGGCGTTGGAATTGGTTGCCAATCATTTTCAAATGACCTACTATTTGATGTTGTTAGTAATCGTAATTGGAATCGTTTACTTAATTGAAGCATTTAAAAATAAAACCCTTCCGCAGTATTTTAAAGCAGTAGGAATCATGGCTGCTGGAGTTTTATTAGCTATCGGAATGAATGCCACCAACATTTTGGCAACCAAAGAATATGCAGATACCTCCACTAGAGGAAAAAGTGAATTAACAATCAATGCCGATGGAACTCCAAAAGAAGCAAATAAAGGCTTGGATTATAATTACATCACAGAATACAGCTACGGAAAACTAGAAAGTTTTAACTTATTTATCCCTCGATTTATGGGAGGTGGTTCTGGAGAACCATTGCCAGATGAACCAAAATCTTTTGACGAATTAATGCAATTGGGAGCTTCTCCACAAGATGCAAATCAGATATTACAGCAAGTACCAATGTATTGGGGTGATCAACCTATTGTTGCTGCTCCTGCTTATGTAGGTGCTGTAATTATTTTCTTAGCAATATTGGCTTTATTTTTAGTAAAAGGAAAACTAAAATGGTGGTTAATAGCTGGGTTTTTACTTAGTTTGTTTTTATCTTGGGGAAAGAATTTTAGTTTATTAACCGATTTATTTATTGATAATATCCCTTTATATAACAAATTTAGGGCGGTTTCTTCCATTCAAGTTTTATTAGAAATGATTTTACCAATATTAGCAATTGTTGGATTGCATCATTTCTTTTTTAAGGTTTCAGAAAATTCGGAAATAAGAAAGAGAGCTTTATTATATGCTACAGGAATTACAGGTGGAATTACTATAATTTTTATCTTATTTAAATCTTCTTTATTTAGTTTTTCAAGTCCTTATGATTCTTATTTTGTAAAAGATTTAGGACCTGGATTTGTAGAAGCTATGCGAGAGGATAGAATGACGTTATTTACGACAGATGCAATTCGTTCTTTGGTATTTGTGTTGATTTCTGCTGGAGTTCTTTGGTTTTATTTAAAAGAAAAATTAAAATTGACTTTAGCTATTGGTGTCTTAGGATTGTTAGTTATTATCGATTTAGTTGGAGTAGATAAACGCTATGTTAATAACGATGATTTTGTAATGGCTCGTGTAATGGATCATCCATTTCAAGAAAACTTTGCGGATAAAGAAATATTAAAAGACAGCGATTATTTTAGAGTGTATGATGTGACAACAAGTCCGTTTAATAGCGGAAGAGCAAGTTATTATCATAATGCTTTAGGAGGTTATCACGCTGCAAAACCGGGAAGAATGCAGGATGTTGATAATTTTTATTTAAGCAAAGGAGATGTTGGGGTTTTGAATATGATGAATGTAAAGTACATCATTACCCAAAGTAAAAATGGTACTGAAGTTCCGCAACGAAATCCCTATGCAAATGGCCCAGCTTGGTTAGTAGAAAATGTGATGTTTGCCAAAAATGCTAATGAAGAAATTAAGTTTTTAGATAGCTTAGATACTAAGAAAACAGCCATTATTAATAAAGAGTTTAAAGATTTATTGCCTTTAGAAAATATTCAACGAG
>JASFZG010000156.1:0-9265 GCA_046055745.1 Flavobacteriaceae bacterium
GGAAAAACTTGGACAAATATAATTACAGATGATATTATTGGTTATGTTAGAAATATTCAAGAAGATTATGTTTCAGAAAACTTATTATTTATAGGAACTGAATTTGGATTATTCATCACCATCGACGGCGGAAAAAATTGGAATCGTTTTGAAAACAATATGCCAGCAACTGCAGTTCATTTTATTGATCTTCAGAAAGCAACCAACGATTTAGTAATGGGAACACACGGTCGTGGTGTGATTATCATTGACGATATTAGTCCGCTACGTGAATTAAGTCAAAAAGTTCTAGCTGAAGATGTACATTTCTTTAAAACCAATCCTTTTGTGATGAATGAAAACAGTGGTTTTTCTGGTAGCTTCGGAGGTGAAACTCAATTTGTTGGACAAAGTAAAAGTACTTCAGCACGTATCTTATATTATTTAAAGAAACGTCATACGTTTGGTAAAATGAGAATGGAAGTTCAAGATATGGAAGGAAACAAAATCACTTCGCTTTCACCAAGTAAATCTAAAGGAATTAATATAATCACTTGGAGTTTCAACACCAATACTCCTAAAATGGCGGAAGGTAAAACCTTATCATTTGGAGGTTTTACTTCTCCTAGAGTATCTGCTGGGAAATACAAAATTGTGATGACCAAAGGAAAGAAAACCTATGAACATCCAATTGAAGTTATTTACGATGAAAAATCCGCTACTACTTTAGCTGAAAGGAAAGAGCAAGAAGAGTTAACTCAAACACTTTTCAATATGGTAGAAGATTTAGCGTATATGGTTTACGAAATCAATGGTACGATGGATAAAGCTCAAGAAGTTATTAAAGATCATCCAAAAGGAAAGAAAACAGCTCAAAAAACATATGATTCTTTAAATACCTTGTTAAAAACCTTAGTAGTAACAACCGGAGATAATTATGTTGCAACTGCTGATCCAGAAATCAGAGAGAAATTAGGTGATTTATACAGTGGTGTTGCTGGTAACTATGGAAAAGTTTCTCCTTCAAGAATAGCTAATTACGAGTTGATTTCTGAAGAATTAAATGATGCTAAAGCAGCATATAAAGCGATAAAAAACAAAGAAGTGAAGAAGTTATACTCTTATTTAGAAAAGAATGAAATTTCACTTCCTGCTTTAAAAAATAAAGAAGAATATTTGAAAAAGAGTTAGTTGTAGTCCTTTAAAAGAAGGGTTAACTAATTGATCTAGACTTCATAGGTTTCAAAAACCTGTGAGGTCTTTTTTTGTGAACTATTTTTTATATCCCCAAAACAAATCGTCCCCAAACCAAAAAGATAACTGAAACAATTATAATTCCAATGAAGTTAAAAAGCAATCCTCCTTTAACCATATCTTTTATTTTTACATAACCCGAGCCAAAAACAATGGCTTGTGTTGGTGATGCTACTGGCATCATAAAAGCGCAACTAGCAGATAAGGTTGCAGGAATCATTAATAAACGAGGATCTATTTCTAATGCTTTGGAAGCTTCAGCAATAATGGGTAAAATCAAATTGGTGATAGCTGTGTTGGAAGTTACTTCAGTTAAAAAAGTCAATACAAACGAAACTGAAAATACGGCAACTACAGGAGAGTTTACTCGCGTATTTGCAAACAAAGAACTCACCACTTCACCCAATCCAGAAAGCTGAAAACCGCCAGCTAAAGCAAGCCCTCCTCCAAATAACAATAGAATTCCCCAAGGAACTTTTAAGGCATCATTCCAGTTTAAAATACTTCTTTCTTCTTTTTTTGAAGAAGGAACTACAAATAGTAATATTGCAGCAAAAATTGCTACGGAAGCATCTTTTAATTCAGGTAAATTCAACAAACTACGCCATCCTGAAATAGTAAAACTCTCTCCTATTTGTATGTCTGAGCCCGTAATCCATAGCAAAATAGCAATCAGAAATATGATACCAGCTCTCTTTTCATCAGAAGACATTTTTCCAAGCTTTTTATATTCTTCAGAAATTAGATGATGCCCACCCATTATTCTGGTATTTGGCAATCTGAAAACTATTTTAGTAAGTATCAACCAACCAATAAATAAAAATAATACACTTATTGGGAGTACCATAATCATCCAAGTAACAAAGCCAATGGCAGGAAGTTCTGGAAATAATTCAGAGTACATTTCCATAAATACCATATTTGGAGGAGTTCCAATTATGGTTACCATTCCGCCAATATCGGCAGCATACGCTAAACCTAACATAATTCCTAAACCTAGATTTGTCAATGCTTTTCCTGATAAACCATTTTGTTTTGCGGTATCTAAAATTGAAAGCCCTACTGGCATCATCACCATTACCGAAGCTGTATTTGAGATCCACATACTCAACATTGCTGTTGTTAACATAAACCCTAAAACCAATCGATGCGGTTTGTCACCAATTTTATTTAAAAGGAATAAAGCAATTCGTTTATGCAATCCTGTTTTCTGAATTCCAATTGCTAAAATAAATCCACCTAAAAATAAAAATATGATGGGTTTTGCATAAAAAGCGGTGATTTGTGAAAGTTTTCCTACTCCAATTGCTGGTAAAAAAACAATAGGTATTAAGGAGGTAACTGCTAAGGGAATCATTTCAGTAACCCATAAAAATGCCATAAACACAATCATAGCGGCAACAAGAGGTGCTTGCGGATACTCTCCGTTAGGTACTGTAAAATATACAAAACTTGAAACAGCTATCCCAATTAATAATACTGTTATTCGTTTCAATTTGGGGTTTAAATTCATGTTATATTTTGTTGAAAACCACGTTTATAACTATTTCTTAATTTGAAAAAATAGCGATTAATAATTTCTAAATTTAGTAAAACCTAAAAGATATGGAACGTCGAGACAGTGCCTTACTAAAAATTCGCCCACAAATTCCTTCAGCAGTAATAACCAATTCAATGTCTGAAGGAGAGTTTTTTCAGAACAATACCATTCGTCCTATTGCAAAGCTACAAAACGATTTGTTGGTTGAAGTGTTTAAACATTATATTAAAAAGCACAAAAATGTATTTTATGGCCTTTCTGTAGAAAAACGATTGGATTATATTGAAAATGCGATTCATAAAGATATGAAATTCCGAAACTCACTAAAAGGAATTATTATTGGTCAATTTACCATTAATGAACATCGAATGTATGTTCAAAACTCCTCCGCATTTAATAAACGTATGATGTGTATTGTAAAGGATCGACTAAAGAAAAACCTTCAACTAATGGAATATCATTTTGCTAGTTAAAGTAAGGATTCCCCGTTAAGATCAGTAGTTAATACATCACTCATATAATTGAAATATGGTCGTAGCAATAGAAAATGATGTATTAAATTTCCTTCAAAATCTTTTGAGAATACTTCTGCATCGGTAAAACTATGTGCTACAAAATAACTTTTCAATTTAATTAAATCTATGTTAGGATCTTCCTTATTGAAATCTCTTGGAGCAGTTTTTACTTTATAGTCTTGATTAAAACCTCCAAATGCTTTATTAAAATCTTTCTGATTTAATATTTTTCTTATTTCAGATGAATCCATTTCAAATTCTCTTCTAATTCTGAGTAAATCTGGAGATTCTGGGGAGAAAAAACCTCCTGCCATTACAGATTTTCCTGGTTCTAGACGCAAATAATAACCACCTCTTCTATGCGCTCCTGCTCTACTAAAACTTACGCTTCGATGTACGTTATAAGGAGTTTTATCTTTACTAAATCGCACATCTCTGTTAATTCTAAAAACTTTTAATTTAGAGATTTCATCAGTAATATTTAAATTATTTTCAATGGAAGCGTAAAATTGTTTCAACATTTTCTCGTTGGCTAAATATTCCTTTTTATTCTCTTGCATCCAATCACGATGGTTGTTCTTCTTCAATTTATTTAAAAATGCAAATGATGTTTTAGGAATTGTTGCCATTGTTTTTTATTTTAAAGATACTATAAATTAATAAAACTTATAAGTCTCAGTTACTCAGCAATTTGTTAATTTAAATCATTTCTCTTACATTGGAAACTCAAATAATCATTAAACCAACTTATTATGACTACAACAGACAAACCAAAAGCAACTTTCTGGATCATTGCAATTATCGCATTTATTTGGAATATAATGGGTGTTATGGCTTACTTAGGGCAAGCCTATATGAACGATGAAGCAAAAGCTTTAATTCCAGAAGCAGAAAGAGAAATGTACGAAAACAGACCTGCTTGGGCAACAGCAGCATTTGCATTTGCAGTTTTTGGAGGATTTCTTGGCGCCTTAGCATTATTACTTAGAAAGAAAGTCGCAAAGCTTTTGTTTTTAGTTTCCCTAATTGGAATTTTTATCCAAATGATTTATAATTTCGTTTTAAGCAACTCTTTGGAGGTATATGGTCCTGGAGGAATCATTATGCCGGCCATGATTGTTCTTATTGGAGTTTTTCTTTATATGTATAGTAAAAAAGCAATTACAAAACATTGGTTAAAGTAATAAAAAAAAGCCCATTCATTATCTGAATGGGCTTTTAAAAAGACTTGTTTATTATTTTACTATTATTCTTCCTGTCTTAAAGGTAGTTGTATTTTGTCCTCCAACTCTAATTAAATAAACACCACTTTCTACATTAGAAAGATTAATATTCATTCTATAGATTCCTCCATTATTTTCAACCATTTTATAACCTAATTGCTGTCCAAGCATGTTATATAAAGCCATATACACATTGCCTTCAAAGCTACTATTAAGAGTTACTTCGAAATTTTTATAATCTGTTGAAGCAATAATCAATTCAGAATTATTAATCTCGAAATCATTAACTCCTAAAACTCCAATATTAGCAGTATAATCTTCCGTTTCACCATATTGAGTTTCTTCACAAGCATCAGCAGGCACAGGTGCATTCCAATTAGATTTAGCACGCATTCTATGTTCTCCTATCGCTGCATTAGCTGGAATAACAAGATTAAAAGTTTCTGTAAAAGTACCTCCCGCTTCGTCTGGAGCAACTATATAGTCATTAACAACTAATTCATCTGGGTTAAAGCTTAAGTCATCATTAAAATCAATCCAAACATTTACATGTTGATTTCCATATCCAGTAGTGACAGTTAAATCATTTGTAGATCCCGGTGCTAAATTAGCTACTAGATTGGTGAAATCACCATATCCTTCACAAGCAGATGGATTATTAATTTCAGCAATACTAAATAACTGAAAGCCATCACCAAGACTACAATCAGCGGTAGGTTGGCAAAGTAAATTTTCAACCGTAACAACTACTTCATCATTACTTACATCTTGATCTCCACCTAAATCTGTAGCAACAGAAATAATATAAGAACCTAAAATAGAAAGGTCTGCTTGTTGTGTAAAACTAAATGACACTTCTTCTTCTGAAACTATTGGTCCAGCAAAATTTTCAACAACTGGTGTTCCTCCATCTATATCATATTGAACGTTAAAATTAGACTGTGTTGCAGCACCATAATTTTTAATAGTAGCAATAATTGTTTGCATTCCTAATCCAGAACCTGATTCTGGAGCAGTTATTTCTAAAATTCCCACATCATTAGCTGATAAATGAGTAACCTCTTTAGTGAAAGAATCGTTGGAAGGAAACTCATCTCCTGCTAAATTAGTTCTAACTTCTACAGCATAAGTTTGTCCAGAATTAGATAAGTCGATTGTTTGAGCAAATGTATAATCAAAAACTTCGTTTGCTACAATAGTTCCATTGTATACTTCTGAAGCAATTAGGCTTCCGTCAACTCTAAGTTCAACAGGAATATTAGATTGAGAATCTGATCCAAAATTACGAATACTTACTGTTACAGTTTCCGTAGTTGTTAAAATACCATTTGAAGGATCAATAATTGCACTAATTCCAACATCCTTGGCAAAACCTCCAGACAATGTGAATGAAGCAACTTGAGTTCTCCATTGGTTATTTGCTGAAAAATATTCTGCAGTATGCCAAAATGTAAAATTATCTGGATCCATTGTTAAATGTGAATAATCTCCAAATCTATTTGAAAAAGTTTGTACTCCAACACCATCTACAATTGTAGTCTCTGCAACTGTCATTTGCCCTAATGGATCACCGTTAAAACGTCCTGTATATCTTATTCCCGCTGGTAGAGTTGCACTTGCAATATTAAATCCTAAACCTATATTTCCAGCTGCATCCATAGCCGCACTTCCCATAAACCTAGAGTTTCCATCTGCAGGTGCATATGTTCCTTCTTGATAAATCTCCCAAGGATTAACATCATCATTTCTTAATTCAATCCAACGTATTCCAGAAGTATCATTTCCATCTACATCATCATTAAAAGTAATCACCCAAGAATTATGATCACCAAAACTTCTATAATTAGCAGCAAAAGATATTACACCACCAATCATATCTATCTTTTGACTCGTTCCAGGTTGATTCACATCACCAGATCCAAATGGAGCAAAAACTGAATTAAATGGAGTAGTTGGCACTTCTAATGCTGACGAAATAGTTGAATTTCCAGGAACAATAAAATCTACATCTATTTCCCAAATCTTTAAATGATCAAATGAAACACCTCCCCAACCATCATCTTGTAGATAAACAATATAACCAGGAATATCTGCAGGAAAAGTTGTTCCTAATAAATTTGCAGGTTCAGGACTTAAAACTGTATTTGGATTTTGTGTTGATCCTGGTAAAGGAAACCCAATAATCTGAGGGCTTGCTCCACCTGCAATCATAACATTTTTATCAATTGCATATACTTTATTACTTCCTCCTTTATTTGCTGTTAAATAATAAGCATCAGGCCAAACAGCATAATGAGGATAATCAGGAAATGCATCTAAAGAAAATTGATACACATTATAAGCACCCGTTGGGTCGTTGGTAACAGATATTCCAATTGCAAGTCCATTAGAAACTGAACCAAATTCACTTACAAAATAACGATCTGCTAATTGATCGTAAAGAACAATAGGATCTCCAGAATTTGAACCTATCCCTAAAAACCCTCCTAAAGATGTTGGTCCTGCAACTATATTTCCAGTCTTATCAAATATTTTTATACTTGAATTAACTGCATGGATATAATGATTTGGTCCTACTGCACCTGTTGGATCTGGTGGAGTTGCTCCAGTATTATTAAATCCAATAAAATTTTGTTCTAATGCATTTACTTGAATTGTACCAATGTTCGATTGTTTATCTACATTTATATCATTTAAAGGCAATGCATCATTATTTACCTTTTCATTATAACGTGATCTATTAGGGAAAATAGTCATAGTTGCAACATCATGTGTTGTAGTTTCCTCAATAATTGGAAAATCCCTTAACGGAATAGTTGTACCAATAAAAGTTCCTTGGATAATTTCCACGGGCGGAAATGAATCTTGAGCAAACATCCCTCCACTAAAAAGTAAAGCAACGAACGCGAATAGTAAGTTTTTGTTTTTCATAAATAGATTTGTTTTCTTTAAGTTCTGCGAATATAATTCATTAAATAAGAAGTATAAAATCATTTTAAATAATTCAATAAATATATTAAAATACTACCTTTGCACTTTAAAAACCGTGAAAAAAATTAAAAGATGATTCACTTTTTTGGAGACCTTAAAAATACCGTTTTTACTGTCCAAACTTCTACGCAACTTTCAGTAACTGAAATAGATAAACTACAATGGCTTTTTGGCGACCAACATAAAATAAATGAATCCGTTATCGCGGATTTTTTTATTGGACCTCGTGCCGCAATGATTACGCCTTGGAGTACCAATGCTGTTGAAATTACTCAGAATATGGGGATTGAAGGAATTATTCGTATTGAAGAATTTCATTCGGTTTCTGAAGAATTTTCAGATTTTGACCCGATGCTTTCACAAAAATATTCTGAATTGAATCAAGATATTTTCACCATTGACATTCAACCAGAAGCAATCATAGAAATTGATGATATTAATGCATATAATCAAGCGGAAGGATTAGCATTAAATAATGAAGAAGTAAATTATCTTGAAAATCTATCAAATAAATTAGGAAGAAAATTAACCGACAGTGAAGTCTTTGGTTTCAGTCAAGTGAATAGTGAGCATTGTCGTCATAAAATATTTAACGGCACCTTTATTATTGATGGTGAAGAAATGCCTTCTTCCTTATTCAAATTAATTAAAAAAACTTCTAAAGAAAATCCAAATACTATTGTTTCTGCTTATAAAGATAACGTAGCTTTTGTAGAAGGTCCAAAAGTGGTTCAGTTTGCACCAAAAAGCGCCGACAAACCAGATTTTTATCAGAATACAGATTTTGAATCTGTGATTTCTATTAAAGCTGAAACACATAATTTTCCAACTACCGTAGAACCTTTTAATGGTGCTGCAACTGGAAGTGGTGGAGAAATTAGAGATCGTTTAGCTGGAGGAAAAGGCTCACTTCCGTTAGCAGGAACGGCAGTTTATATGACTTCTTATTCAAGGCTACCCTTCGACTCCGCTCAGGGAACATCTTCAGACTCCGTTAAACCTTGGGAAAAATCAATGCCAGCTAGAGATTGGCTATACCAAACTCCTTTAGATATTTTAATAAAAGCGAGCAATGGTGCTTCCGACTTCGGAAATAAATTTGGGCAACCATTAATCACTGGTTCTGTTTTAACTTTTGAAAACGAAACAAATAACAGAAAGTTAGGGTACGATAAAGTAATTATGCAAGCTGGCGGAATTGGCTACGGAAAAAGAGACCAAGCCATTAAAGACATTCCTAAAGAAGGAGATAAAATCGTAATACTCGGTGGAGAAAATTACAGAATCGGAATGGGCGGAGCTGCGGTTTCCTCAGCAGATACTGGAGAATTCTCTAGCGGAATTGAACTCAATGCCATTCAGCGTTCCAATCCAGAAATGCAAAAACGTGCTGCTAATGCCATTCGCGGTATGGTTGAAAGCGAAGAAAACACTATCGTTTCCATTCATGATCACGGTGCTGGAGGACACTTAAATTGTTTAAGCGAATTGGTTGAAGAAACAGGAGGAAAAATAGATTTAGACAAACTTCCTGTGGGTGACCCTACCCTTTCTGCAAAAGAAATTATAGGAAACGAATCACAAGAACGAATGGGCTTAGTTATTGGTAAAAAAGATATTGCACAATTAGAACGTATTGCCAAAAGAGAACGTTCTCCTATGTACGAGGTTGGTGAAGTTACCGGTGATGATAAATTTACTTTCGAGAGTAAAACTACTTGCGAGAAACCAATGGATTTTGAATTGGAAGATATGTTTGGAAG
>JASFZG010000157.1:0-3520 GCA_046055745.1 Flavobacteriaceae bacterium
AATCCACATTTCAGCAGGCATTCCAATTTTTAAACTTCCGTCGTTAATTACATCTATTTTTACCGCATACACTAAGGCAACACGTTCTTCTTTTGTCTGAATAATTTTAGGAGTAAATTCCGCTTCCGAAGCAATCCAGCTTATTTTTCCTGAATATGATTTCATATCATCACCCGAATCAATTTTAATGGTAACTTCTTGCCCTATTTTTATGCTTGGAAGTTGTGGTTCACTTACATATACACGCAATTGCATAATAGATAAATCGGCAATTTTATATAAAGGTTTCCCGAAAGCTGTAATCTCGTCTGGCTCTGCATATTTAACTAAAACGGTTCCGTTTACAGGATTAATGATTTTACTTTTGGTAATTTTATCTTCTATTTGTAGCAATTGAACATCAATACTTTTAAGCTCATTTACTACTGGTGCATTTTGAATTTCAATACTTCTTATTTGTTGTTTTAGCACATCAATTTCTCCATTTACATCGTCTAATTGTTTTTGAGTACCAGCATTGTCTTTAATAAGATTTTGTACTCTAACCTTATTGATATTGGCTGTTTTAAGCTTTGAGTTTAATACTGTAATTTGAGATAACACCCCTTTAGATTTTGAAGCTACTACTTGTTTAGACACCAAAAGTTGTTCACGGTTTAATGCTAATGGAATAGTATCTATAAATCCGATAAAAGCTTCTTTTTTAAGTTCTTGCCCTTCAGAAACGTTGAATTGCATTAGCTTCCCATTGTTTTCTGCTGAAATGGTGATTTCTGTTGCTTCAAAATTTCCGTAGCCATCTGCTTTTTCATCTCCATTTTTACAAGAAAACAGCGTTGAAATTAGTAGGGTTGCAACTATTAATTTATTATTTTTCATATTAAATTCCTTTTGTAATGTTATAATTTGCTTTTATAAGCTGTAATTGTATGTTGTGAGTACTTCTGTTATTTTCATCTTCATACAAATTTGTTAGTTCGGTGATGTAAGCAGATGAAGTAATAACACCGTTTTTTAATTGAGAAGCTGCCGATTTTAACACTTCATTTCTAAGAGCAATAATTTTTGAATCTGTTTCAATGAAATCTGAATATTTCTGAATATCATTCTCTAATTGGTTCAATTCAATTTGAGTATTCAATGAAAATGTTTCTTCTTCTATATCAATAATATCCTTATTAATTGAAATCGCTTGTTTTTGTTTTTTAGTACTATTCCAATCAAAAACATTCCAATTTAATTTTACACCAACGGTATAAAATGCTTGAAATGAATTGTCCAATGGATCCAGTCCAGGGTTACCATAACCACCAGTTGCAAAACCATATAATTTTGGGTAATTTTTTCTAGAAACCAACTCTTCAGAAGAATCTACTTCGTCCTTTTTAAGTTGAAATAATTCCAATTCAGGTCTAGTAATCGTAGAATTTAATTGAACATTAATTTCGGGATCTTGAAAAGTGGTTAATTCTGAAATATCTTCAGAAATCAATAGCGATAATGTATTGACCAAGGATTTTTTAGATTGATTAATTTCAGAAAATTGTTGTTCTATTTTTAATAATTCCGCTTCAATAATCTTATCGGAAGTAGGTAATACCATACCGTTTACAATTCCAGATTTAACTTCCTTTAATTTAGCTTGAAGCATTTCTTTTTTACTATTCAACAAGCCGTCTTTTTCTTGAATCAAAAGAATAGAGAAGTATATTTGGTTTATTTGTGTCTTTAATTGGTACAAATTAACTTCTACTTGTTTTTGTTGTGTGTTTAAAGATGCTTGTTTTAATTTATAATTAGCATCAATAGTGCCACCTGCGTAAATTAACTGATTAACAGATAAAGTTGCTCGATATTGATCCTTATTTGGTGGTTCGATATCTGAACTTGGGATTGGTATATTAATCACTTCAGATTGATAAGTAGCTTGTGCATTAAAATCTAATTGAGGCAATTTTTCTTTATCGATCACCTCTAATTCTAAAGTGTTTTTTTCTTCTAATAAAGATGCTTGCTTCGCTAATGGGTAATTTATATCAACCAAATTATAACAATCATCTAAACTAATTTGCTGTTGCGACCAAAGTAGGGAAGTGGCTAAAAGAGATATGTATAGAATTCCTTTTTTCATAACTATGCTTTTATTGAATTAATAATGAAATCTGAAATCTCTGTTTTTCGATCTTTCATTAATTGTTTGTATTCTTTATCTGTAGATTTTAAAAATACTTTAATTAAAGGTTTTGCAACAAAAGGAAAGATACTTAATGACAAAATATTAATAAATAATTGTTCTCCTTTGATTGGTTTTAAAATTCCTTTTTCTATTTCTGAATTTACCTGAGATTTAAATTTTTCTAAATCAGGGAAACTTTGATTTTCCTGAAGCTTTATTACAAACTCGGGGTTTCTATTTAATTCTTGAAGAATAAAACTTGGTAAATATGGATGTCTAATTATAAATGAAATATAACTTGAAGTAAAGTTGTTTATTTTTACTTCTATAGAGGAATCGTCATTTAATATACCGTTTAATTGAGGAGCTAATAAGGAAAAAGCTTTTTTAAACACTGCTTCAAAAAGTAACTGCTTGCTACGATAATAATAATGAAGCATTGCTTTATTTATTCCTGCTTTATCTGCAATCTCTTGCATACGAGCTCCATCCATTCCTTTTGACTGGAATATATTCTCAGCTGCATTTAGTATTTTGCCTTCCGTATTTGAATCTTTTGTTTTTGCCATTTCAACTAAATAGTTTAACCATTTGGTTGACAAAAGTAATAAAAAAAAATAACTATCCAACAATTTTAATAAAAAACATGGACAGTTATTTAATTTATAAGCTTTCAGAATCTTATAGTTTTTATTTCATTCTCCCTAATACAACGGTTTTTCCAGCTCTTAAAACGGTAACTTGAATAGGATCATCTGTGTTTCGTTTTTCCATTAAGTTGGCAATTTTCACTAAAGTATCATCAGATTCTTCAATTTTAATTCCATTAAACGAGAGAATGATGTCTCCTCCAACAATAATATCTTGACCAGCTATATTCATTTTAACATCACCACCTTTTACACCTATTACTCCTAAAGCAGAAGAAAAAACTACTTTCTGAACTAAGAACCCTGTTTTTTGTGGTAAATTAAAAATTTCAGCAATTTTTCCAGTAAGTGGAATTATTTCTGCACCACTCCAAAAATGTTTTTTTTCTATTAGTAATTCTCTGGTTAAGTTGGAAGTTGTAGCAAAACCAATGCCTTCAAACCCACCAGATTTGGTCAAAATATTACTAACAATACCAATTACTTCTCCTTGTAAGTTAAACATTGGTCCTCCAGAATTCCCTGTATTTATCGATGCATCCGTTTGTATATATTCATATTTTGTAAATGGATTTTTATCTTGTAAGTTTCGTTTATATCCACTTACATAACCAGAAGAAAAAGAATGTCCTAATCCAAAAGGGGCTCCCACCACAAACACTCTTGAACCTATTTTTGCTCTATCAGAGTCGCC
>JASFZG010000158.1:0-4043 GCA_046055745.1 Flavobacteriaceae bacterium
AATTCTTCAATTATTTTCATTGCTGAAATTTTTGGAGCACCTGTCATACTACCCATCGGAAAGGTTTCTTTTATTATTTTTATTGGCGAAATTGTTTCGTCTACTTCACATGAAATAGTAGTAATTAATTGATGTACTTGCTCAAAAGTATATACCTTACAAAGTTCCTCTACTTTTACTGTTCCCTTATTGGCAAATTTGGAAAGATCGTTTCTAACCAAATCGGTAATCATTATATTCTCGGAACGCTCCTTTTGATCGTTCTCTAAAATTTTAATTAATTTAAGGTCTTCTTTTTTATTTTTATGACGCTTAGCTGTACCTTTTATAGGCTGAGAAATTATTTTAGAGCCCGTTTTTTTAATATATCGCTCTGGTGAAGCGGAAAGCAAATAATGATTGTCAAGTTTTAAAAATGTGGCAAAGGGAGTTTTTGAAATATCATTTAAATGAATAAATGTCTTTTCTGGGTCTATTATTGTGTTTTCTGAATAAAACTCCTGACAAAAATTAGCTTCATAAATATCACCTTTATGAATGTAATCTAACATTGTTGAAAGCTTCTTATAATAAGAGTCTTTTGAGGTTCTGAGATGGATTTTTATTGGGGATTCTTTGGTTTTATTCAAGAGATCATTTCGTCGTTTCTCCTCGTGAAGACTATCTGTTTTGCATAATTGGTCTGGATTAAAATAATGTAAGTTTTTACTAAGATGAATTATTTCTTGCCAATCAACATCCAACTCATCATCTACAAAATTTTGGTATTGGATTTCTACTTCAGTTTCTGAAAAAAGAAATATTTTTTTGGGTTGAAAAAAATATAAATCTGGAAAATATAATCCGTCAAAATTATTAGATTGTAACTTTTCTACATCATTTTTTAAATCGTAAGTAAGATATCCAAACAACCAATCTTTGGTTTTAGATTGGTACTCTTCTAATTTTTCAAAAGCGTTGATATAATCGGTTTTTATAGCTGTAAAAGCATCTACGGCGAGTATTGCCTTAAATTTTGAATGCTTTTGTTGGTGATGATTAGAATCCAACCAAACAACTTCCTCAAATTGTTTTGCCCAATGAAGCAATCCTTCTTTAAAACCTTCAGTTAATCTAATAGAATGTTTTTTAATAACGCGCATTAAGCTTCTAGTTGGCTTATAAAATTCTGAATTTCTGTTGTAAATGATTTAGATATTTCTTCATTTAAAATCTTATTTTCTTCTGAAGAAAAATTCTCATAAAACTTCGGAAGGCTACAACTACCAGTTATTTCTGCTCCAAATCTTGGGAATGTATTTTTAGTAAATTCTAAAGCAGACATCCCTCCTCTTCCTCCAGGAGAAGTTGATAATAGCAATACTTTTTTATCTTTTAAAAAATCTCTATTTATTCTTGAAAGCCAATCGGTTGTATTTTTAAAAAAACCTGAAACCCCGCTATTATACTCATTTACAGAAACAATAACTCCATCTACTTCAGAAATCATTTTGTTCAATTCTTTTAAATTTTCTGAAAAACCATCAGATTTCTCAAGGTCTTCACTAAACATTGGCAATTCAAATTCGGTAAGTTGAATTACTTTCACTTCGTGGTTCTTGATTTGTGAAGCTGCAAAACTCACCAATTTTTGATTGATAGATGTACTGCTATTGCTTCCGGAAAATGCTAAGATTTTTTTCATGTATTATGCTGAATTTATTTCAGTATCAATCATTCTTAAAAACGAATGTTTTGTAAATTTATTGATCAAAGATATTGAAAATAAAAAATCCAACTCTTGAAAGAATTGGATTTCATAGGTAACTTATTGTAATGAAGTAAATATATTGTTATAAAATGTTTTTTATTTTCTTTTTTAGATCTTTATTTTCAGTAATTAACATGAAAGTATAACAATGTTCATTTTCATATTCTGGTAAATACTTAACCATATTAATTTCTTTAATATTAAAATCGTTTAGCTCTTTAGTTAAATTGAGAATTTTCTCTGATGGGTTTTCATCAAATCTTATTTTAACTTTTTTTGAATAAAATAATAGATATAAGTTTTTGCACCCACAATACTCATTTTGTTCGTTCACTGTTTGATTTTGCTGGTGATGAATTATAACCTTTGGCTTATAATAAGAGTATTTAGAATCTGAAATTATTTTGATTTTTAACAATTCTATTCTTTCCGATAGTGTTGAAGAATTTTCATATTTCAGAATCCATTCCTTATTTTCTTTTTGTAAATTACAATTATAAGAACCTTTTTCAGACTGAGAATAACAAACTGTGCAAATAAAATATATTAAAATGATTATCGTTTTCATCATAAAACATCAATATTAAATAACAACTAACTATGCAAAGCACGGTTATCTGTAGCTGCTAAGGCAGCTTCTTTTACAGCCTCTGCATAGGTTGGATGTGCATGACTCATTCTAGAAATATCTTCAGCACTTGCTCTAAATTCCATAGCGACTACTGCTTCTGCAATTAAATCTGCTACTCTTGCTCCTACCATATGTACTCCTAAAACCTCATCGGTAGTTTCATCGCTCAATATTTTTACAAATCCGTCGATATCACCGCTTGCTCTTGCTCTTCCTAAAGCACGCATTGGAAATTGTCCTACTTTATATTTTGCTCCAGCTTCTACTAATTGTTCTTCCGTTTTTCCAACCGAAGCAACTTCAGGCCAAGTATAAACTACACCCGGAATTAAGTTATAATCAATATGTGGTTTTTGTCCTGCCAATGTTTCCGCTACAAAAACACCTTCTTCCTCTGCTTTATGCGCCAACATTGCCCCTTTAATTACATCACCAATTGCATAGATATTTGAAACATTGGTTTGTAAGTGATCGTTGACTTCAATTTGTCCTCTTTCAGAAATTTTAATTCCTGCATTTTCAGCATTTAAACCATCAGTAAATGGTTTTCTCCCTACGGAAACCAAACAGTAATCACCAGTGACACTAACCTCTCTATCTTTTTTATCGGTTGCAATTACGGTGACTTCTTCTCCATTTCTAGCAACTCCTGAAACTTTATGCGAAAGATAAAACTTAACTCCTTGCTTTTTTAAAGCCTTGGTTAATTCTTTGCTTTGTGCTTTGTCCATTGTTGGAATGATGCGATCTAAATATTCGATTACGGAAACATCTGCTCCTAATCTTCTATATACTTGTCCCAATTCTAACCCAATTACTCCACCACCAATTACTACTAAATGTTTCGGAATTTCTTTTAATTTCAACGCTTCCGTTGAAGTAATAATTCGTTCTTTATCTAATTTAATAAAAGGTAACGTTGAAGGTTTTGAACCTGTAGCTACAATCACATTTTTGGTTTCAATTTCTTCCGAAGTACCATCTTCTTTAGCAATTAAAATATGTGTTGCATCTTTAAAACTTCCCAATCCGTTTAAGACATCAATCTTGTTTTTCTTCATTAAGAAATCAATTCCAGCAGTAGTTTGCTCCACCACTTTGTCTTTACGAGCGATCATTTTTTCTAAACTGATTTTCACTTCACCTGAAATTTCAATTCCGTGGCCTTCAAAATGACGAATAGCGTCGTCATAATGATGAGAAGAATCCAATAAAGCCTTACTCGGAATACAACCAACATTCAAGCAAGTTCCACCAAGAGTGCTATATTTTTCGATTAATGCGGTTTTTATTCCTAATTGTGCACAACGAATTGCTGCAACATATCCTCCAGGTCCAGAGCCAATAACGGTAACATCGTATGAGTTCATAAATATATTTTATAATTATATGAGTTGTAATTCCTCTAAATAATCAGAATTACAAAGGCGGCAAAGATAAATATTATTAAATGATTTTCTTTTGAAGATTTGTGAAGATTTTTCAGGTATTCTTTCTTAATTATCCCTTATGAAGTTTTAGTTCTTTAATTTCTTTTTCTTTATTATTCTCTTCAGAATTACCAGGAAAAGACAATCCTGTACTATTATAAGTAGTTCCAAATGTTTGAACAGCAGTGTAAACTTGGCTAATCGCGTCCATAACCTGGTCTTTGCTTAATTC
>JASFZG010000159.1:0-5837 GCA_046055745.1 Flavobacteriaceae bacterium
GATGATAATCCTTGTACTACTCCATTTTGAATATCGATAGCATTCAACACATCTCCCGAATATTTCATTAAATATAAAATCGGTGCAAACGTTTCGTGTTGTACAATTTCGTAATGGTTTTCAGCTTCAATAATTGCTGGTTTTACGTAGCAACCACTTTCAAATTCTTCTCCACTTAAAACGCCGCCTTCAACTAAAACGTTTCCGCCTTCAGCTTTTGCTTTTTCAATCGCAGCTAAATACATATTCACCGCATCTTTATCTATTAATGGCCCCATATGTTTGGTTTCATCTAAAGGATTTCCGATTACAATCTGACCATAAGCACCCACAATTGCATCACGTACTTTATTATAAACAGATTCGTGAATAATCAATCTTCTAGTCGAAGTACAACGTTGTCCAGCCGTACCAACCGCTCCAAATACTGCACCTGGAACTACCACCTTTAAATCGGCAGTTGGCGTAATAATAATAGCATTATTTCCTCCTAATTCTAATAATGATTTTCCGAAACGTTCTGCAACCGTTGTTCCAACAATTCTTCCCATACGAGTTGAACCTGTAGCAGAAATTAACGGAACTCTTTTATCTGTAGTCATCATTTCACCTACTTTATAATCTCCGTTGATGATACAAGAAATTCCTTCAGGAAGGTTATTTCCTTTTAATATTTCAGCGATGATATTTTGACAAGCAATAGAACAAAGTGGTGCTTTTTCGGAAGCTTTCCAAACACAAACATCACCACAAATCCAAGCTAAAGCAGTGTTCCAAGCCCAAACGGCTACTGGAAAATTAAAGGCAGAAATAATACCAACAATACCTATAGAATGCCATTGCTCACGCATTACGTGTTCTGGTCTTTCTGAAGGGATTGTTTGTCCGTTTAACTGTCTTGATAATCCAACGGCAAAGTCACAGATATCAATCATTTCTTGAACTTCACCATAACCTTCTTGCAGTGATTTTCCCATTTCGTAAGAAACTAACTGACCTAAAGGCTCTTTTAATTCTCTTAATTTATTTCCAAACTGACGAACAATTTCTCCACGTTGAGGTGCAGGAACCGCTCTCCATTCTTTAAATGCAGTTTGAGCTGTTGTGATCACTTTTTCGTAATCTTCGCGAGTAGTTGTAGTTACTTTTCCGATTAATTTTCCATCTACAGGAGAATAAGAAGAAATCATTTCTCCTTCAGAAAAAGAGTTAGAACCTGTTGAAGTTCCTTTGTTTATTTCTTTAACTCCTAATTTTTCTAATGCATTTTCAATTCCAAATGCTGTTGCTACAGTTGACATATTTATATGATTTTTGTTCTTTTAAATAGAGTGCAAAGGTACGGATTCCTTATAAGAAAATAATAAAAAGAAGATATTTGTCTGTTCGAGCGCAGTCGAGAACTAAATAACAATAAATACGTTGATTATCTTTCGGCACTTCGACTATGCTCAGTGTGACATCACGATCAAAAGGGTTTTACCCAATAAACCGAGGATCAGTTTCCATCACCGTTCCGCAGTTATCACAAGTTCGACGTTCTTGAGAAGTGTAAAAAGTTTTAAAATGTGGTTGAAAGTCTTTTTCTACATCTTGAAGTTCAAAGTATACTTCATATAATTTATGATTGCAATTATCACAAAACCACATCAAGCCATCTTTTAGATTTTTCCCTTTTCGAACTCTTTCCACCACCAAACCTATAGACCCTTCACTTCTACCAGGAGAATGTGGAATATTTGCAGGAAGTAAAAACATATCGCCAGGACCGAGTTTCATTTCTTTTTTCTCACCATTTTCCTGAATATTAACTTGAATGTTTCCTTCTAACTGGTAGAACAATTCTTCGGTTTCATTAAAGTGATAATCCTTACGAGCATTAGGCCCAGCAACAATCATAACGATATAGTCTTCCGACTGAACATATAAATTTTTATTAGCAACAGGAGGTTTTAACAAGTCACGATTTTCTTCAATCCACTTGTTTAAATTAAAAGGTTTTGCAATAGCCATAGCCGTATTTTTATCTTAGTTTAGGTAAAAATACGGCAAATAGCTTTAATTTAAAAGTATTTTTATTTGCTATAAAAAAGTTGAGTAAAATAGTAGGTTCCGTTATCATTTGGAATTACTCCAAAACCAGAATGTGTATAATTTCCTTCAATAATATCTTTATGAGAAGGGCTGTTTAACCAAGCATGAACCACTGCTTCTGCAGTTGTATATCCATTGGCAACATTTTCTCCAACACGAATAGCACCTCTCTCTTTTAGTGCTTCAGAACGAATATTAAAATTATCGTGATTAATCCCATTTACATCAATCATATAATTAGTATGATCTACAGCATAAGCAGATGCATATTGCTGGTCTTTTTGGATTTTTGAAAGTCCAACAGAAACTCTATGTTCATTTATAAGAACTAAAATTTCATTCGCGATTTCCCAATCTGTTTCTTGAGCTAAATTTAGGTCGATTGAATAGTTTGCTTCTTCAGCAGTTTCGATTTCGTCTTTTGAACAAGACACAAATAGAAACATAAATGCCATAACAAGTAGGCTAAGTTTATAAGTTTTCATTTTACGGGGACATCAAATTTGGGGCTTGATGTTGGATCAAATGTAAGAAAATATTTTCATATAATAACACTTTAGCGTATTTATTGTGTCGTTTATCGGGTTTTTATTAAATTTATAAGTCTTTTTCTTACAACTAAACCTTTCGGAAGTATTATTATGTAAGGAGTTTTAGTTTATCTTAGCTTTTGAAAAAATATTTTAGATATGAAACAAATTTTAACACTTTTAATCGGATTTTTTGTACTTTTTAGCTGTAAAAATGAAAATAATTCAATTTCAGAAGCCCAAATTCCTTCTAAAAGGGAAATAAAAACAGAAAAAACATTTGGTATCGTAATTCATGGAGGGGCAGGTACAATCTTAAAAAAAAACATGAGTGATTCTTTAGAAAATGCTTATAAAGAAAAATTAACCGAGGCAATTACAATTGGGCATGCTATTTTAAAAAAAGGTGGAACTTCTATAGAAGCTATTACGGCAACCATAAATGTAATGGAAGATTCTCCATTATTTAATTCAGGGAAAGGCGCAGTTTTTACACACGAAGAAACTAATGAGTTAGATGCCTCTATTATGGATGGTTCAAATTTAAACGCTGGAGCGGTGGCTGGAGTTAAACATATTAAAAACCCAATTAACCTTGCTTTGGAAGTGATGAATAATTCTCCTCATGTTTTATTAGCTGGAGCGGGAGCCGAAGAATTTGCACGAGAACAAGGGTTTGAAATGATGGATCCTTCTTATTTTTATACGGAAAAACGTTATAAATCTCTTCAGAAAGTAAAAGCACGAGAAAAGGAAAAACAAAACAAAAGTGTTTCTTTTGAAGACCCATTTATTAAAGATTCAAAATTTGGAACTGTGGGTTGTGTGGCTTTAGACCAACATGGAAATTTAGCCGCTGGAACTTCTACTGGAGGAATGACCAACAAACGTTGGAATCGTATCGGAGATTCACCCATTATAGGAGCAGGAACTTATGCCAACAATGCTACTTGCGCAGTTTCGTCTACAGGTTGGGGAGAGTATTTTATTAGAGCAATGGTGGCTCACGATATTTCTGCAATGATGGAGTATAAAGGAATTACATTGCAAGAAGCTGCGAAAGAAGTAATACAAAACAAAGTTCCTGCTTTGGGTGGTAACGGTGGAATTGTAGCCATCGATAAAAACGGAAACATCGCAATGGAATTCAATACCGCCGGAATGTACCGGGCTCATATGAATGCTGAAGGAAAATTGATTATTAAGATTTATAAATAACCAAATGAAAAAACCATACTACGCAGTAATATTTACTTCTCTCCTTTCTGAAAACATAAAAGGGTATAACAAAATGGCATCAAAAATGGAAATACTCGCCAAACAACAACCTTGTTTTTTAGGAATTGAATCTGCTCTTGACCATTTAGGCATTACGGTTAGTTATTGGAAAACTTTAGATGATATTAATAACTGGCGTTCAAACCTAGATCATCTAGCGGCTCAAAAACTTGGAAAAGAACAATGGTATCATTGGTATAAAGTAAGAATTTGTAAAGTGGAACGGGAATATGAATCGTCTTAATTTTTATTTTGATAAATGAAACTCTATTTTTTGTTAATTTCATCATAAATTGATATTCAATCATACCAAATAATTAATCTTACCGTTAACAAATAAAACCTCCCTTCCAAATATTGTTAAAATTATCATTTTTTGTCATTTTATTTCTAAAAAAGCACTAAAACGATCTTTTTTAGCTTGATTCTTGTCAAAATCTATTAAATATTAAGATGTTGTTTTCGAAATAATATCAGATAATTTTCACATTCCATAGTAGCTTTTTTAATATCTTTAATCATCTTTTAAAACCATCATTTATGAAACTCTATTTTCGTTTTCTACTCGTACTTTCCTTCCTGTTTATTTCATCTTGTAATAACAAATCAACCGAAACCGATAATCTTTTTAAATTTAAAGATTATATTTCCTATAACACCTACGGAAAAAACTCCATTGCAAATTCGATACGTGTAGAATTGGTAAAACCATTAGAGCAATATGAATTAACGCAAGAAATCCCTTCAGAATACATTACTATTTCTCCAAAAACAAAAGGAAGATTAATTATTGAAAACGGAAAAACACTAGTATTTCAACCTGAAGAAAAACTACTCCCAGATACCGAATATTCTGTAACTGTTTTACTAAGCAAATTATATGATGATGTTGAAAATGGCTTTGAAACGTACACATTTTCATTCAAAACCATCGCAGCAAATTTTAAATTAAAACTAGGAGAGCTTCATTCCATTTCCAAGGAATGGCAATATATAACAGGAATTCTAGAGGTTTCAGATTTTATTACTTCAGAAAAAGCAAAAGAGTTAATTTTTGTCTCACAGGAAGAGAATGATAAAATTTATATTTCTTGGGTTTCAGATGTAAAAGATGCTAAGTTTTTCGAATTTAAAATAGACAGTATTTACCGAAAAACAGACGACTCTAATATTTATGTTAGTTGGAATGGGAGCGCAATAGATGCAAAAAACAAAGGAAATGAAGAGTTTACAATCCCAGGGCAAAATAATTTTACGGTAATCGATGTTAAAAGTATGGCTTCTCCACAAGCTTCTCTTTCTATCAACTTTTCAGATCCTATTAAAGAAAATCAAAATTTTGAAGGTTTAGTGGTTATAGAAAACACTACAAATCTTCGTTACGAAGTAGATGGAAACGTGTTACACGTATATCCTCAAAGTAGTGTGATTGGTGATGTTCGGGTGACTATTTTCAACGGAATTAAAAATACAAGTGGTTATTCTTTGAAAAAAGAATTTTCTGAACTTATCTCTTTCGAGCAAATAAAACCTGCAGTAAGATTGATTTCAAAAGGGGTGATTTTACCAAATTCATCATCCAACCCTTTCTATTTTGAAGCCGTTAATTTAAAAGCCATAGATGTTCGTGTTGTAAAAATATTTGAAGATAATATGCTTCAATACTTACAGGAATTTGATTTGGGAAGTTCCTATGCTTACAATATAAAGAGAGTTGGAAGGCGTATTATAAAAAAAACAATTCAGCTAGATGAAGCCAATACAAACAATGGCGTTTGGAAAGCTCATGCAATAGATCTTTCCAAATTATTTAAAGCTGACCCAGGTGCCTTGTATCGTGTTGAAATCAGTTTTAAAAAAGAATATGCTATTTATGACTGTTCCTTGAATTCTGAAGAAATCACCACAGAAGATTATAATGAGTACGACGAAGAA
>JASFZG010000160.1:0-3879 GCA_046055745.1 Flavobacteriaceae bacterium
TTATTTGGTGGAGCCGGTGTAGGTAAAACAGTATTGATTCAAGAATTAATTAATAACATTGCAAAAGGGCACGGTGGACTTTCAGTATTTGCTGGAGTAGGAGAACGTACTCGTGAAGGAAACGATTTACTTCGTGAAATGTTAGAGTCTGGAATTATCAAATATGGTGACGACTTTATGCATTCTATGGAAGAAGGTGGTTGGGATCTTTCTAAAGTTTCTAAAGAAGCTTTAAAAGAATCTAAAGCAACTTTCGTTTTCGGACAAATGAATGAGCCTCCTGGAGCTCGTGCTCGTGTGGCATTATCAGGATTAACTATTGCAGAATATTTCCGTGATGGAGCTGGAGACGGACAAGGAAAAGATGTACTTTTCTTCGTTGATAATATCTTCCGTTTTACGCAAGCAGGTTCAGAGGTGTCAGCACTTTTAGGGCGTATGCCTTCAGCAGTAGGTTACCAACCAACATTAGCAACAGAGATGGGTGCGATGCAAGAACGTATTACTTCAACCAAAAGAGGTTCTATTACTTCTGTACAAGCGGTTTACGTACCTGCGGATGATTTAACAGATCCAGCACCAGCAACAACTTTTGCTCACTTGGATGCAACAACAGTACTTTCTCGTAAAATTGCTGAGTTAGGTATTTATCCTGCGGTAGATCCATTGGATTCTACTTCAAGAATTCTAACAGCAGATATTTTAGGTGATGAGCATTACGACTGTGCACAACGTGTAAAAATGTTGTTGCAACACTATAAAGAATTACAAGATATTATCGCGATTCTTGGAATGGAAGAATTATCTGAAGAAGATAAACAATCTGTTTATAGAGCAAGAAAAGTACAACGTTTCTTATCTCAACCTTTCCACGTAGCTGAACAATTTACAGGTATCCCAGGATGTTTAGTAGATATTAAAGAAACGATCAAAGGATTTACAATGATTATGGATGGTGAGTTAGACCACCTTCCAGAAGCAGCTTTTAACTTGAAAGGTTCTATTGAAGAAGCAATCGAGGCTGGTGAGAAAATGTTAGCTGAAGCATAAACTAGCTTAAAGCGTATAGCTTAAAGCCTAAAGCAGAAAAAATGTATTTAGAAATAGTAACTCCAGAAGCTTCTTTAGTAAGCGGTGAAGTAGAATCGGTTTCGGTTCCAGGTGTAGATGGTGAATTTCAAATGTTGAGTAATCACGCAGCAATTGTTTCCTCTTTACAAAAAGGAAAAGTATTATTTAAAGGAGATCCTACTTTTACAGAAGGATTTGAAGATAAGTTTTCAAAAGATAAAGACGGAAGATGGTCGCTTGAAATTAATAGCGGAACTATTGAAATGCAAGACAACAAGGCAATTATTTTAGCAGATTAAAATAAATACCAATATACAAATTCCAATATGGAGTTTGGGATTTTTTTATAAAATTATTTTTGTAAAACCCTGTACAAACTACAAGTAGTAATTAGCTTTTAATTTTACACTCTTATAGCAATTCTCCATTTGCTTCTTGTTCTTTAAACTTTTTAACTAAGTCTAAAGCTTCAGGAATCACATCACTACAAAGAACAATCAATGATCCTTTTACCGCATTTTTTACTGCATGAGTAATCGCTTCTTTTTCTGAAGGAATGATGGTCGTTTTCTTATTCGGATCCTTCATTTTAATTCCGTCGTCCAACATTTTTATCAACTCTTCTTCCGTTTTTCCACGAAGTCGCTTGTCTTGACGAATTATAATTTCATCAAACATTTCAGCAGCAATACTTCCCATTTCATTATTATCTTCTTCTCTTCTATCGCCAATTCCTGCAATAATTCCCACTTTTACAGTGGCATCTAACTCATTAGTAAAGTTCTGAAGCGCTCTCATTCCTGCAGGATTATGAGCATAATCTAATAAAATACTAAAATCGTTAAATTTAAAAAGATTTAAACGTCCTGGAGTTTGTGAAGCTGAAGGAATAAAAGTTTCCAAAGCTGCTTTCATATCTTCAATACTAATTCCTTGAACATTTGCAGCCAAGATTGCTGGCAACACATTCTGAATCATAAATTTTGCCTTTCCGCCGTAAGTCAACGGAATATCTTCCGCTTTCATCACACGCATTTTCCATTCTCCACGACAAATAGTTACAAATCCGTTTTCATAAACAGCTGTAATTCCACCTTTACGTTGCAATGCTTTTATGTGTGGATTGTTTTCATCCATCGAGAATAAAGCCAAATTACATTCAATATTTCTACGCATATTAAATACCAAATCATCGTCTGCATTTAATATCGCATAGCCATCTGGCAATACCGTTTCGGGAACTACTCCTTTTACTTTAGCCAGTTGTTCTACCGTATGAATTCCTTTTAAACCCAAATGATCTGCAGCCACATTGGTTACAATAGCAACATCACAATGTTTAAATCCTAATCCTGCACGTAATAATCCTCCACGAGCACTTTCCAGTACAGCAAAATTAACCGTAGGATCTTTTAATACAAATTCAGCACTTGCTGGACCTGTACAATCTCCTGTCATTAATAATCGATTCTGAATATAAACCCCATCACTCGTAGTATAACCTACCCGATGACCGTTCATTTTTGCAATATGTGCTAATAATCTGGTGGTAGTTGTTTTTCCGTTGGTTCCTGTAATTGCTACAATTGGAATTCTTCCATTTTTTCCCTTCGGAAATAATTTATCAATCACCGGAGCAGCTACGTTTCTAGGTAATCCTGTCGTTGGTGCTAGGTGCATTCTAAATCCTGGGCCTGCGTTTACTTCTAAAACAGCACCTCCAGTTTCTGAAATTGGTTTGGTAATATCGGTGGTCATTATATCTACTCCACAAATATCTAAATCGATGATTTTTGAAATTCGTTCTACCATCGAAACATTTGCAGGATGTACAATATCGGTTACATCTTCTGCAGTTCCACCTGTACTAAGGTTGGCAGTGTCTTTTAATATAAGTCGTTCGTCTTCTTTTAAAACAGAATCCAACGAATATCCAGCCTGACTAATTAAAGTTTTAGTCAGTTCATTAGTGGTAATTTGTGTCAACACTTTTTCGTGACCATAACCACGACGTGGATCACTATTTACTTTATCTATTAATTCTTGAATGGTTGATTTTCCGTCACCAACAACGTGTGCCGGAGTTCTAATTGCAGCTGCGACTAATTGATTGTTAATCACCAATAATCTATAATCTTCACCTGTAATAAATTTTTCAACAATAATAGCCCCACTTTTCGAGCTGTCTTTTGCGTGATGAAATGCCACCAATGCATCCTCATAATTATTTATATCAACGGTGATTCCTCTTCCGTGATTGCCATCGATAGGTTTAATTACCAAAGGAAATCCAACATAATCACAAGCATCTTTAAGACTTCGTTCTCTTCTAATAATATCGCCACGAGGCACTTCTACTTCAGCTTGTTCTAATAAAAATTTAGTATCCTCTTTATCGCAAGCCAATTCAACTCCAATACTACTGGTTTCGCTAGTTACAGTTGCCTGAATTCGTTTTTGATTCGCTCCATAACCCAACTGAACTAAAGAATATTTATTCAATCGTATCCACGGAATTCCCCGATTTACCGCTTCCTGAACAATAGATCCTGTACTTGGCCCCAAACGTTCATCTTCACGTATTTCACGCATTTGTTGAATGTCTTCCGTCATATCGTATTCTTCTCCAGCAATCAAAGCTTCACAAATTGCAACCGAAATTTTAGCTGCAAATCGACCTACATTTTCTTCAATGTATGAAAATACTACATTATAAACACCCTCTTCTCCATACCCTCGGGTTCTTCCAAAGCCAGTATCCATTCCAGCAAGCGTCTGAATTTCTAAAGCAATATGTTCAATAATATG
>JASFZG010000161.1:0-5801 GCA_046055745.1 Flavobacteriaceae bacterium
CAAGGCATGATAATTTGATTTTATTTCTCAAATTACAACCTAAAAAGTGTAAACTATGTCTCTTTAACTTTGTAAACTATGTCCCTTTATCGTACCCTAATGTTTACCAACGGTTTGTATATGAAGCGTTGGGCATTTTGAAATACTGAACTTTCAATTTACTACACTGTTTGTTTATATTCATAATATTCAATTTAACTACCACTTGCCCAATAACTTATATACATTGTTAGCAGCTGGGTTTACTTCGTTAATCTATCAGATAATCCTAAGAAATAGTCAGTTAGCAAGATAAAGATAGATTTATTACCACCTCTTTTTTCCATTATTAATAAGTCTGCCATACCAGGATTCAAAGTAGCTAAATATCCTAATTGGTCTTTAACATATTTTTCAAATTTGTAAATTGCAGCAGTAGACCTATGTGCAATAGCATTCCTTATCGTTCTAATTTCATAAATTCTATCAGGTGATTCAATAATTTTATGGACTCTAGAATTAGCACGAAAATAATCTTGTGTTCTAATTTTTATTATGCTTGAATCTAACCAATCAACATAATCTTTTTCTCTATCTCTTCTATTTTTATTTATTCTTTTAAAGGCATCATTTATATTAATAGAACTTGTAACAAGAGGTTTAATTTGATATTGTCCTCTTGTTTTAGCATTGCATAAACATCTTAAAAAATACTCTTCACAAAACACTTCCCAAGAAACTACAAATCTGATAAAACATCCCTCGATATGTGTGTCGCGGTCAATGCTTGGAGGTAAGGCAGAAAGTACAGTAACAATCCTATTTAAATCCTCCACTTCTTTTTTAAAAGTCTTGTATATTAAATTTAATGAGTAAGCCATATTTACTCAACTAATTTTCCAATTTCCTTATGTCTAAATTTTCGCTGAGCAACATTGCCCGTAGATTGCTTAAATTTAGATTTAAAAACTGGGTCGAAATCAGGACTTACATATTTAATGCAAAAGTCCTCTAAAACTTCAATGCTTCTTTCAATGTTCACAGAACCTGTTTTATTATCATTTTGTTCCTTAAAACCATAAAGTTTTTCGTAAATCACTAAGAATAAAGAATAAAACATAAATTTTGGTTTAAAAACATTTCTTATGTATTTCGATTCAAAGAAATTACCTAAAATAGTTACTACTGAATTAAAGTTTTTATAGATTTCGCTTTTTAATGGGAAATCATTATCAAATTCGGAATACATTTTATTGATAGCTGGAGAACTAGAAGATTTAATACCATTCAATAAAGTATAAATAATATCAGAAACAAGAGAGGCGTCTGCCATTCTTGCTATCATATTTGGACTTAATATTTTAAATTCAGTCCAAAAAGTATTGTACTCAGATGCTATTTCATAGATTAGACTTTTCATTTCCCCCGCATATAAAGAGTTTCTTTTCTCCTGCGTATTCAAAGGCAGGCTAAACGAATTTAATCTTGAAAAGATTGAAATTACATCACTTTCTGATGCTCCTCTAATTGAGATAAATGATACTTCAAAATCTTCAATCATATGTTGCTCTTCTGATTGTAATTCTTGATATTTTAATCCAGAAAATTGTTCGTCAAAAATATTTTTAGAAAGGGCAAATTCATTTTTATAAAATTCTACAATTGTAGATATTCGTTGTTGTCCATCAATTATCTCTTTTTTTCTTTTCCCTACATCATTTACAAAGTCACGAAGGTAGATTGGGGGCAAAGGGAAATTATTCATTATTGTATCGATAAGAGCTGTTTTTGCATTTATAGGCCAACCTGTTCTTCTTCTTTGATATTTAGGTTGAATAGATAATTCCCCACTATCTAGTAACCTGATAATATCAAGAATACTGTACATCCTCTGTGATAATTGTATTTTTGCCATATTATTTTTTCTATTAAGTTTCTGTTTTCACCTTGCTGCTAACGGGCTTTTATAAGATTTGTGCGACTGAAAAATCAGAGATTTTTCCGTTGAAGCAAATCGGTTTGTTAAATGTTTGTCGTTTTGTACTAAATCCAAATTTAAGCATAAATTTTATGAGTTGTTGGGTAAAGTGGATTTTGAGTTAGAATTATTATTTTTATTTGAATTTTTATTTGTTTTGGTTATTAAATCCATAAATTTTTTAGGTTGTTTAAATTTTTATTCACGTTCCAACTTTCAATACGTAAATTACTAATAAAACTCTGAACTTTTAACATTTTTTCAAATTTCTACAATTATTTTACTCATTCCTCTGTTTTTGCTTCGTTCAGTTTTACGAGTCATTTTTTTAATCATTTTTCACACTCCATAGACAAATGTACAATTTTCCTAAATTTATATTTAGTCATTTAAATTTACAATATATTTTATTGTACTATCTCCATATAAAGGACCTTTATCAGTGAAGGGAAATGAATATCTTCCCAATACTTCATTACCTAAATCATTTTTCGAATAACAATCTAATCGTATATCATAATAGGCAATACTTGTAGATTGCTCTTCAGTTAAAATATTTATCATTCCTTCAATTCTTTCTTTTTCCTTAACATCTAGAAGATATCTAGCAATAGATTCTGCCCTTTTTATAGTTAATACAGTATATTCAATAAGTTTAGCTTTTTTCTTCGTGTGATATTCAACATTTTTACCTTTATCAATATACTTTTGTTCTTTTTTACTTAAATCTGTTGTTTCCTCAGAAAGTGCTATATATTCCTCATAACTTTTTTGATTTCTTTCATCAGGATGAATTTTACATTCTTTCATACTATTTAAGACAGATATTAATTGCTTTTCAAAGCCTTGTTTATATGTTAAAGGAATGACTTTAATCCCCATTAATCTGTAAGAATAAGGGTCTTTAAAACTTGATTCTACATATGTTTGTTTAAACCACTCTTCAGCTTTGACTTTTATACTATCCCTAGAGTTTGATTTAAGGTTAGTTTGTGTTTGTGCGACTACAAATCCATAAAATGGTAAAAATAATAGTAGTGCAATCATTAATTTTTTTTTGATAGATATTCGATACATTATATTAATTTTTTATGTTCTAAATATTATTGTTTGAGTTTCAATTTAAACTATGTTTTTATTAGAGTTTTTTATTAAGTTAACAGATAAATTTAACGAATTTTTCTCATTTGTTTCTTTCAATATGCCAATTTATCATATGTGTATTTCTGCATAGAATAATCATTCGGATATTCTCGTTTAGCTCTTTCTTTTGCGGAATAATTAGTTGCGATCTTCATATAGTTTTTAGCAGAAAGTTGCTTATCATAAGTGTATTTTTGCATTGAATAATCATTTGAATATTCACGGTATGCAATTTGTTTTACCTCACTGTCTGAAACAGATTTCATATAATTTTTAGCAGAAAGTTGTTTATCATAAGTGTATTTCTGCATAGAATAGTCATTCGGATATTCTCTAACTGCTATCTTTTTAACTTCAGAATCAGTAACTGATTGTATATATTTGTATGCTGATATTTGTTTTTTATAAATATAGTCTTGCATTTTAATATCGCCTGGATATTCATCTCTTGCAAATTCTCTAATCTTAAATTCTATTGATTGAGAAAATAACATATTAATAGAAATTAGTAAAACTGGTAAAATTAAAATTGATTTTTTCATTTCTTTTTATTTATTTATTTATGTGTTTCATATACCATTTTACCCAACGGTTTGTATAAGAATAGTAGCCGATTTCGGAAGTAGAATATCTCAATTTACTACTATTTCGGCTATTATTTTTATACTTTGTTAGCAAAAGTTAATTAATTCAAACAGTATTAAAATGTTATCAAATCTTTGTCTTATTTAAGTAATTTCTTTTTGTATAAATAACTATAACGAAGATAATACTAACAATTGTTGGGACAAGAATTTGTGGTAATCCTAATTGTTCTCTAACAGTAAAAAGTGCGACTGTACTATTTAGAATAAAGAATGAAATATAGGATAATGCCCAAACTACACCCCAAGATTTTCTATTCCATAAAGCATATAAAAAAACAATTGGACCTATTATATCCAAAAGTAGAACTACAAGAGAAGCAATAATTCCATATACAAATGTACCAAAAAGAGGTAGTCCTAATTCGTATAAGTTAGGTAAGTTAAAAATTGCTCCTATAGTCCATAGAATAAACAATACAAAGAGTATTTTTAATGCTAATGGAATTGGTGTCCACCCTGTTTGTTGTTGTTTCATAGATTATTATAAATTTATAAGATTACACCTTGTCAGGGATGTTGTTAAATTCATTTCTTTTGTTTTCAAACCACTCATTCATTGCATTTGGTGATTTCATTAATTCTTGCATTTCATTCATTGCTTTCAGGTGTGCTTCATCTCCTTTTTGAAACATCTCCATTCCGTGTTTTTTACTTAATTCTGCTATTTCTTCAAAGGAATTCGCTTGGAATTCTAAATCACAAGCTCCTCCTAATTGTTTACAAGTCATTGTTTTCATAATTATTATCTTATTTTGTTATTAAATTAGTTTGGCTTAAACCCTTATTTTTTTTGACATTTTGTCACCATAACTTCTCTATTTTTCCACAATTTGTTTTATTGTCAGAAGAACTCCATTCCAAAATTCATCAGAACGCTTTTGTTTTTTTTTGGTTGGAATATTATCTTCAGAAACTGAAAGCCGAGTATGGTTATCAATTTCTGTCAAATCAAAAGTCCAAATTCTGTAATTTTCGGGGATATCAGGAATTCCCTCAAGATTACTCCAATGTGTATATTGCAATTGAATATTTGGTTTTACATTCATTAAAATTCCTTTTTCTAAATATTTATTTCCGTTATAATCTCCATTGAAAACTATTGGACTATTTTCTTTCCAATCAGATTTAATATTCGCTCCGAAAAAATATTCTTTCGCTATCTCTGGTTTTATTAGAGCGTTCCAAACTTTTGAAATAGGTGCATTAATTTCGATTGTCGCATTTGATATATATTCTCGGTTCATTTTAAATTTTTGCTAACGGGTTTTTATAAGATTTGTGCGACTGGAAAATCGGAGATTTTTCGGTTGTAGCAAATCGTTTGTTGGATGTTTGTCAGTTCATATTTAGTTTAAAACTAAGCATAAATTTTATAAGTTGTTGCCTTTTAGTTGCTTTTTCAATCATTTTGGAAATCCTTTTTCACCTCAATTTATTTATCAATCAGCGTTTCGATATTCAATTCCGTTTGTTGCTCAAAATCGTACGAATCAATTTTTAACTAGGTTTTTTATTAAATTTAGTTTTTCCTAAAATGAATAATGATATTCCAATAGCAGTAATTACTCCAGCAATAGTGTCTAAATTATCATTTTTATTAATCAGAGCATAAATACTCGCAATTAGAGCAATAAATATTCCTGCAATTTGTGCTTTGTTCAATTCTTTTATAAAATTTTTCATATTCAATTTTTTAATTCAGTTATTTGAGAAACAAATCTGTCTGATTTTGTTGCTCAATTCCGTTATAATTCGAAACTCATTATAGTTTTAAATTTCTCTTTTCTTATTCTCGTAAATTAAAATAATCATAGCAATAATTAGAAATATACTTGAAATGTAATGTCTAAATGATTCACCTTCTATAGCATTCCAAATAATCATTCCGATTGAAGCTATAATTAATAAATATGGTAAGTTTTTTTTCATAGTGTTTCTTTTCCGCAATTAAAGGCAACGGTTTTGAATATGGCAAGTTGCGTGTTAGATAACGCATTTTCCAATGTTTATTTGTTTGCTTAAATGTACTAAAATTTCCCTATTAATTACAATTA
>JASFZG010000162.1:0-5952 GCA_046055745.1 Flavobacteriaceae bacterium
GGGGTTTCAAATCTAAATAATGATTTAAATGTAATAGGAAAAACAAATTTAGAAGATGAGTTTAATGTAAATAATTCAAGCGTTTCAAATCTTTCAGGAACGTTAAATGTGGAAGGGATATCCAATTTGAATAATGATGTTAATGTGATAGGAAAAGCAAATTTCACAGATAGTTTAAAAGTTCAAGGAAATACTTTACTAGCAAACCTTGTAGTTAGAGGAAGCAATGATGTAGGTGGTGCTTCAGGTGCCAATCATATTGCATTATTTGAAAACACAAGCACTTCAAATAAATCTGATGGAATCGCCATTCGTATTCACGGAAATGCAAGTGGAAAATTAGGATTTAGAAATCGATTTATCACTTTTTACGGAGAAGGAGATTATATGGCAGGACGAATAGAAAGTTACGATTTATTGGCTGGAGATTTATGGGAGTCATTTCCAATTCCAGATTTTGCAAACTTGATAGATGTATTTGACTTTACTCAAGTTTTAGAATGGACACCACCAACTTTAGATTTTGACCCTGGAGAATTTCCATCTTTAACTGGAGGCTCACCTCCTTCTGCAAGTTTTAATAGAGGAAGATTTCCTTCATTACACGTTAATTTTACTGAGTTACATGCAGAACTTCATGGCGGAAGATTACCAAGTCTTTCATTTAATCCAGGTTCATTCCCAACATTAACTTCTGGATCATTACCATCTGGATCATTAGACATAGGTACTTTAAATCTTAATTTCGATAACTTTTTTAACCCAACTGCAGGAGTAAATGCAATTGATGATATAACAGCCATGGCTGCCTGGGGAATGCGAAATGGAGACCCAGGATTTATGCCAACTGGTCCATGGGGTATTGCTTTAGTACCAGTAGTTTTAGCAGCAAAGCAAATCGCAAGAGACCAAGGGGTAATCTACGGCTCTAAAGGAGCAGATTACGCAGAGTGGTTAGAAAAAGAAAACCCTGAAGAAAAATATATGTTTGGTGAAGTAGTGGGAGTTAAAGGCGGAAAAATATCTAGAAATACTACAGGTGCTGACCAAGTTATGTCCATTTCATTAGCACCAATAGTGTTAGGAAATATGCCAGATGAAGAAAGAAAAGATGCATTCGAAAAAGTTGGATTTATGGGACAGGTTCCAGTTTTAACTATAGGTGATGTTGAGGTTGGCGACTATATTGTAGCAACAGGTTATAATGATGGATATGCAAAAGCACTTTCTGCTGAAGAGATTTTGTTAAAAGATCTTAAAAATATTATCGGTAGAGCTTGGACAGGTTCTAACGGAAACAAAGTAAGTTTAATAAATGTTTCCGTTGGTTTAAAGACAAACGAATGGGTTACGATTTTCGAACAACAAGAAAAGAAAATTAATGAAATTGAAACGAAACTTTCAGAAATGGAATTACTTTCTGAAAGATTAGAAAAATTAGAATCTAAGATTAATTCATTAGGAATTAATTAAAATATAACTCCCATAATTAATAGTTTAAAGCTGATGTAATATTGAATTGCATCAGCTTTTTTATGTAACAAATGTTCTTCTTGGTTAAAACATTTCCTTGTATATTTGTACTTTAGAATTAATCTAAATTAACGAAACTAATTATTAGTTTTTATTCAAATTTTTAGTTGAGTTAAGCCCTTTAAATAGCGGGTATAGAAAATTCTAAAACCAAACTTAGGAAAAGAAAATTAATAAACTATCACAATGAAATTCAAAAAAGAAGACATCCTTAAAGCGCTGGAAACTATTACAGTTGCTGGTGAAGGGAAAAGTATGGTTGAAAGCGGAGCCGTTCAAAATGTAATGACTTTTGCTAATGAAATTATCGTAGATTTATTATTGACAACTCCTGCACTTCATATTAAAAAAAGAGCAGAAGCAGATGTAATTGCAACCATTAAAGAGAAAGTGTCACCAGATGCTCAAGTAATTGTAAACATAAAAGTGGAAGCGCCTGCACAGCCTGCAAATCCGAATATGATTAAAGGGAAAACCATCCCAGGAATCAAAAATATTATTGCCGTTGCTTCCGGAAAAGGAGGTGTAGGGAAATCTACTATTACCGCAAATTTAGCGGTAACACTTGCTAAAATGGGTTATAAAGTTGGAGTGTTGGATGCAGATGTATATGGTCCTTCAATTCCTATTATGTTTGATGTTGAAAAAGAACGTCCACTTTCAACTACGGTAGATGGAAGAAGCAAAATGAAACCTGTAGAAAACTATGGAGTAAAAGTGCTTTCTATTGGGTTTTTTACAACACCAGAACAAGCGGTTATTTGGAGAGGAGCGATGGCTTCCAAAGCATTAAATCAATTAATTTTTGATGCCGATTGGGGTGAATTGGACTTTATGTTAGTCGATCTTCCTCCAGGAACAGGTGATATTCATTTAAGTATTATGCAATCGATGCCAATTACTGGCGCTGTGGTTGTAAGTACACCGCAACCTGTTGCTTTAGCTGATGCTCGAAGAGGTGTTGCGATGTTTAGACAAGAAAATATCCAAGTTCCTATTTTAGGGATTATTGAAAATATGTCTTATTTCACACCAGAAGAATTACCAGATAACAAGTATTATATCTTCGGAAAAAAAGGTGCAGTAAATTTAGCTGAAGATTTAGATATTCCATTTTTAGGTGAAATTCCATTGGTGCAAAGCATAAGAGAAGCTGGTGATAATGGTCGTCCTGCTGCATTGCAAGAAGGAACTCCGTTAGCGGAAGCATTTAAAGTATTAACAGAAAAAGTAGTAGAAGAAACTTTCAATAGAAACGAAATTCTTCCTCCTACAGAAGTAATTCAAATGACTAATTCTGTGGGTTGTTCCACTTCAAAAAATTAAGAATGCCAGAACAGTTAAAATTAACTATTGAAAAAGCATTAGATGAAATTCGTCCCTTTCTACAAAATGATGGGGGCGATATTTCTTTACTATCTATTGAAGATGGTAGAATTGTAAGAGTGCAATTAGAAGGTGCTTGTGTGGGTTGTTCAGTAAATCAAATGACCTTAAAAAGTGGAGTAGAAATGACCATTAAAAAACACGCTCCACAGATTGAACAGGTGATTAATGTGGAACCAAAATAGGAGTTTATAAATAGTTGTTCAGATTGTGACTATAATGATTCAAAGTCAGAAGATAATGTTATGCCTTGCTCAATTCCTATAAAAGGATAGTATTTTTTTTTAATTTTTTTAATTCAGATTCGTTTAACTCGTCAAATCTTTTATCGTATTTTTCTAGTGATATTTTATTTGAATATTGTTTTGCTGCAATAAATATTTCATTCAACCTTTCTTTTATTAAAGTTGGATTTATTTCAATATCCCAGCTTATTAGATATACAATATTCGCTAGGTTTTCTATGTTTTTTAATTTTTCCGTGGCATTAAACACTTCATATTCAATACTATCGAAAGGTTTAATTATTGTGTTGTTAATAAGAACTTCATTTTTTAAATTTATTAAAATGGGGATCCTATTATTATAATGGACGTGTGTTTGACAATATTTATATGCAACTAAGGGAAAAGATGTTTTCTCTTTCTGTATTAATAAAGAGCCTTTTAATTTAGAGTTTGATTCACATAAATCTTCTTTAATTTGGTTCTCAATATCTTTAATTAAATCGATTCCATTTTTTGAGAAATCTAACATAACTTCTTTACCAAATTCAGGGTTTATAAAATTATAATATTTTTCTAAATTTTCTTTTTTCTCATAAAAACAGCTTATAAAAAATAGAGTTGATAGTAATATTAATATCTTTAAGTATTTCATTTATAATCACTAACTTTTTGAGGCCCTTCCAAAACTTTACGCTTTACTTTTAAAGTACCATCATTAGTAGTAGCAATATGCCATTTTATTAGCGAAATATTTCCTTTTTCAATTTCAATTCCAGTAATACTTCTAGGATGAACACAACTACCATCGTTAAAAAAAGGAGTTTCTCCGGGTTCTGGAAACCTTGGTCTGTGTGTATGGCCAATAATAGTTAAAATGTTTCCGTTTTCTTTTATCCATTTCTTAGTACGACGTTCAACTTTAATTAATTCTTTAAAGTTTTTAGCTGGACTGGTTGGGTCTCCAATTCCGAAAATCTGCAATTGCCTCCAAAGAATTCGAACCATAAAACGATTGAATTTCCAAGCTTTGTAATTCCACCAATCTGCTTGATGTCCGTGGTGCATAAAAATTTCTTGTTTTGTTTCTTCGTGTTCAAGAATAAGTCCTTCTGTAAATTTTATTCCTGGAAATAAAGGCTCTTCTTTTCCGGTAACTTTATCAAAATAAGTATGAAGGTATTTCTCTACATATTTAGGCTTACAATACACCATATCGTGATTCCCCATTAACCTATATAGCCTTCCTTCAGCATAAAATTTCTTCAGTAGAAAGAAAATATTTTTATGTGCGTAAAAAATAGATTTAAATTCTAAATTTTCCCATAATTCATCACCATCACCTAATTCGCAATAGGTGAATCCTTCCTCAAAATAATGATTCAATGCGTGAAAATAAGTATTCCGATTGCTAGAAAAATCATCCGCAAAACTATTATCTCCTCTGTGTACATCGCTAAATATGATAAACTTAGAGTCATCGTTAAATGAAACCTTTCTTGCAGTTTTATATGCACGAGTGATTCTGGTTTGTGAAGACATAAAATAATTTAAAATCTAAAGATACAATAGTGAAATTTGTATGCAAGTGAATTTGATTTCATTTCTGAAATTACCCTAAAATAATTAGTCTTATTTTTGTTATTTAGATGATTATTGTCAGTCATTTTAAAACAATAAAGTGAAACCTTTACACTATGTTTCAAAATGAAAAGGGCAATTAAATAAGAACAATAATGAAAAACAATTTCAAAGTTAAAGTAAATTCTAAATGGGAATTTGATGTTTCTAAAGAAGATCTTCAAAACCTTGATGCAGTTTCTTCTTCTGAAGATTTATATCATATACTTCATAAAAATAAATCGTATAAAGCTGAAATAGTTGAAGCAGATTTTGATAATCGTAATTATTCTGTTGAACTAAACGGAGCGGTTTATTCAGTGTCAATCGCTAATCAATTAGATCAGTTAATTAAAGAAATGGGTTTTTCTGTTGGGACTTCAAAAAATGTAAAATTAGTAAAAGCTCCTATGCCGGGATTGGTGTTAGAGGTAAATGTTGAGGTAGGTCAAGAGGTTTCAGAAGATGATGCATTATTAGTTTTAGAGGCTATGAAAATGGAAAGCACACTTGTTTCTCCAAGTAGTGGAATAGTGAAGAATATCGCTATTAAAAGCGGAGAAACCGTAGAAAAAGGACAATTATTAATTGAATTTGAATAGTCAGTTATGATAAAAAAAATAGTAATAGCAAACAGAGGTGAAATCGCAATAAGAGTGATGCAAACCGCTAAAAAATTAGGAATTAAAACGGTTGCAGTATATTCTACAGCCGATAGAAATTCATTACACGTAAAATTTGCAGATGAGGCGGTTTGTATTGGCGAACCACCTTCCAATCAGTCGTATTTATTAGGCTCAAAAATCATAAAAGTAGCAAAAGATTTAAACGCGGATGCTATACATCCTGGTTACGGATTTCTTAGTGAAAATGCAGACTTTGCTGAAGAAGCAGAAAAAAACGGAATCATTTTTATAGGACCATCTTCACATTCCATAAAAATAATGGGAGATAAATTAGCTGCAAAAGAAGCAGTTAAAAATTATAATATTCCTATGGTTCCAGGTATCGAAGAAGCCATTACAGATGTAAAATTAGCAAAATCTGTTGCTAAAGAAATCGGATTTCCAATTTTAATAAAAGCCTCAGCTGGTGGTGGTGGAAAGGGAATGCGAGTGGTTGAAAAAGAAGAGGATTTAGAAAAAGAAATGAATCACGCCATTAGTGAGGCAACTTCTGCCTTCGGAAA
>JASFZG010000163.1:0-9305 GCA_046055745.1 Flavobacteriaceae bacterium
CCCCCAGCAAAAGGAGGCAATAATGCAATTTCAATTCCTGTTATTTCTGTTTCGTTTTCTACTAATTCGTTGTCTTGAGCTATTTGAAAATCTTTAAGTTTCAATGCTGGGTGTTTCTGAAATAATTGTTCTTTTAAATCTAAAACAGTCTTTCCTAAAAACTCCATTTGTTCTTCTGAACAGTTGGTGATTTCAGCAATAAGTCCGAAATATTTTATAGTCAAATTCATTCTATAATTTCTTTTAAATCTTCTTTGGTGTTAATATTAGCTGTATGTTTTTCTAAAGCCTTTTTAATGACAATGGTTTTAACTTCACATTGTTCTAATGCTTTTCTAACTCTTCGTTCTCCTAGATTTAATGCTTCTGAAAACTTTGCTTCACAACTTTTTTTATAAATAGCAATTAGCGGCATTTTTTTATCGCCACTTTGTAATTGAATGACTTCAGATGTAGTATCAATTTCAGTAATTAATAATTCTAATAATTCAGATGAAATTAAAGGAACATCACAGCTTATAACTAAGTTGTTTTCAGATTCAGAATAATGTAATCCAGTATAAATTCCAGCTAAAGGACCTGCGTCTAACACTAAATCTTCAAATCTTTTCAGTCCAAAAATATCGTAATTTGGATTGTTACTTATGATGATTATTTCATTAACCAAAGGACGAACTACATCAATTATATGCTGTACAAAAGGTTTATTTTTATAGGATACAAAACCTTTATCGGTTCCCATTCGGGAGCTTTTTCCTCCTGCGAGGATGATAGCGGTTATGTTCTTTTTGTTATTCATTTACACGTAAAATAATTTAACTGAAGCAAGTACCAACACAAAAGCTAATAGGTATCTTAAATTTTGATTATTGATTTTTCTACTTCCGTAGTATGCTCCAAAAAACCCTCCCACTAAAGCAATAGCAACCAAGCCAAAAGATTGTATTTCTAAATTAACACCACTACTTAGTTGACCGATTAGACCAGAAGCAGAATTCACCCAAATAAATAAAGCCGAAACTGCTGCAGCTTCTTTCATTTTACCCCAATGTAACAGCAATATTATTGGACTTAATATGATTCCGCCACCAATTCCTATAAGCCCTGAAAAGAACCCAATTGCGCCTCCAACAACAAGCCCTTGCCATAATTTAATGTCTTTAATTTTAGTACTTTCTTTACCAAAAACATTGAGCATTCTAAGCACAGCAAAGATTAATAATACAGCCAAAACCTTTTTGTAAATGGTGGCGTCTACTTCAATAAAACCGCCTAAAAATGACATTGGAATAGAGGCAACAGCAAAATACAAAAACAGTTTTTTGTTAAAATGCCCTTCCTTGTAATAATAATAGAAAGCAATACCTGCAACAAAGAGATTAAGTAGCAATGCCGTGGGTTTCATAAGCCCTGGAGTAACAGAAAATATTGCCATTAATGCTAAATAACCACTAGCGCCACCGTGACCAACACTTGCATAAAAAAATGAAATGATTGGTAAGATGAATAAGAAAATTAATATGTTTTCAATATCAAAAATCATAGGTTGTTTATTTTCTCAATTTGAGTATCTAAATGCGTCCAACAATTCTTATTTATAGCTTCAAAAGCGTTGATTAATTCTTTTCCGTAGGCTGTTAATATTGCTCCGCCACCACCTTTACCACCGGTGCTACTTTCTGTAACTGGGCATTTAGCCGATTTGTTTACGGCATCCAACATAGTCCACGCTTTTTTATACGAAATCTGAATACTTCTCGCTGCTTTTGAAAGCGAACCAGTTTCTTCAATTGCTTTTAATAAACGTACTCGTCCTTCACCAATTAATACTTTGTTATCGGCTTCAATCCAAATTCGACTTTTTATTTTATACTCCATAATTAAACAGGTAAAAGAATCACTTCAACTTCATCTCCTTTAGATAAATTGTTAACCTCTGCTGGTACATACACAAATGCATTTGCAATCGCAAAAGTGTATAACATCGCCGAACTCTGACCTTCCAATATAGTTGCTTTTCCATTTTTTACCGAAGCTTTTAAAAACTGTGCTCTTGGTCCTTTTTTAAAATAATCGGCGGTTAAAACAGCCTTCAATCTGTTTAATGAAAAATCTAAATTTCCAGATAACTTCTGAAGTGATGGTTGTACATACACATAAAAACTACTTAATGCTGAAGCAGGATTTCCAGGAAGTGCAAAAACTGGTTTGTTTTCCATTTTCCCGAAGAAAAGTGGTTTTCCAGGTTTCTGCTTTACTTTATAGAATATTTGTTTGATGCCTAATTCTAATAATGCTTTACCTACAAAATCGTAATCTCCAACAGATATTCCGCCAGAAATAATTACCAAATCATTATCTGAAATAGCTTTTTCTAGAGAATTTTTAGTTGAAATAAAATCATCTTTCACTTTTGTTATAGTCACTTGATCAAACCCTAAACTTTGCAGAGCGGTTTGTAACATTCCGGAGTTGCTTTCGTAAATTTTCCCGTAGGTAAGTTCCTGTCCTGCTTCAATTAATTCGTTTCCTGTGGTGACAATTGCGATGGATGGTTTGGTGAAAACTTCAATTTCAGAAATCCCTAAAGTGGTTAAATAACCAATGGCTGCTGGGCTTAGTTTTGTGCCTTTTTCTAATGCGATTGCTCCTTTTTCAACTTGTTCTCCTAAAGGTCGAATGTTTTCGTTGATAGAGAAGGTTTCGTTTATGGTAAGTTTGGTTTCTTCAGCAGTTACTTTTTCCTGCATAATTACCGTGTTAGCTGAATCCGGAACGGCAGAACCTGTAAAGATTCTAACCGCTTCTCCTTCTTTTAAAATAGGATGATGACCATCACCTGCTTTTACTTCATCTATAATGGTGTAAGTGGAACTTTCGTGTATATGAAGTGCATATCCGTCCATAGCCGACTGCCGGAAAGGAGGCATATTTATAGGTGATAAAACGGTTTCTGCCAACACAAAATCTAAAGATTTAATGATGGATTGTTTTTGTGTTTTTGTGGTTGGGATTATGTTTTTTTGAACGAGTTCAAAAGCTTCTTCTACGGTTATCATTTTTATGGCGTTATGTCTGTGCAAATATAACGCTATTTTTAAAAATTAAAAAGAAAGAATCATAAAAAACTAGCTAATAAAAACTGAACTTATAGAAAAATAATGGCTCTATGTCAAATATAGTGGGTAGCAAATTTAAGTTTGCCACTAGAAACTTGGGTTTAATTTATTTACTTCCTGCAAGGTTTCCAAAACCTTTTAGGTATAAAATGGTAAATAAAGAATAAAGACCTTGCAGGACAAGTAAAATAAAAGACAATTTAATTTATAATACCCTAGCAATGCGATTTTATGTTTTTCATTACCCGGGTGATAGGGAGAAATTTTGTTCTTAATTTTTCATATTCAATATTAATAATTTTATTTTACCCATTACAAACGACATAGAGCCAAAATAATTAGGTAGTTTTTGAAGCTAGTTATATTAATCTTTTCTAGATTTTTTTAGTCTCTTTTCTGCTTTTTTTTCTTTTGGAGTTTTAGAAGCTTCTTTTTTAACGTTTCTCCTAGAGTCTTTACTTTTTGCCATGATATTATCTATTTACTAGTTGTTTTATTTTCCTGAATTTAGTCGCTCAAAGACTTCTTTTAATGGAATCATTTTTATAGCGTCAGGCCTGAGTAAAGATAATGATAAATAATAAAAAAACCGGAGCAAATTGTTTGCACAAAATTACTCCGGGACATTAACACTAATTAATGAATCTTATTTATCGTCTGGTGCTGTGAATTTATGTGTAAATAAATTAGGTTTAAAGGTAACCATTAGCCAAGCCCAACTGTTGGTAATATTACTGTCTCCGCCTTTGATTACTTCCATAGATTCTGTTGCAAACATTTGAGAATAACCTCCGTTTAAAGCAATACTTTTAGTTAATTTATAACCTAAAGTAAAATCTACTTCGGTTCCTAAATAATTATCCATATCATCTCCATTTCCGTCAATAATTGTTGCTGCAGAAGCAAAATAATGTGGAATTATTTTAGCTGAAAACTTATCTTTTTTGAAACCGAAGTTTAAATAAAGATCTGTTAAACCCACATTGTTTGCGTGGTTACCTACATAAAAATAATCCATCCATCCGTTAAATTTGTGGTTGGTTCCGAAAAGAGGAGCGAAGGATTTTAAATCGGTTGAAGTATCGTCCATATCTTTTCCAGAAAGGTATTCTCCACCAATTCCTGCTTTAAAGTTATCTGTTATTTTAAATCCGAAATTTCCGCCAACATACAAAGCACTTACACTATTATTTAAAGATTTTCCAGATTGAAGATAAAGTGCTAAATCTGCATTAATTTTTCCATCCTTGAAAGTTGCTCTAGGCCCAATAGTTTGCATAAAATCTGTGGTTTGATCTTCATCTGCGGTTCCTTCATTTTCTAAATATTCAATTCCCGTATTTAGTAAAAGGAAACTCAATTCTACTTTATTAAATTTTCCGTGATACCAACCATATTGGAAAGTTTTATAGCCTGCAGCATTACTGTATAAAGCATCAATCCCCGATTGAGTGTCTGCATTATAAGCAAACCCTAAATCCACTCTATGATTGCTATTTGGAGTAAATTTTACTAAAAAAGCATCGTGACTTCTTGCTTGTTGTGCCCAGCCTACATTACCAAATATTCTATGATCGTCGTAGATAATTTCTTGACGACCAAATTTCATACTCCATTTTTCAGAAATAATAGCTTCTGCCCAAGCTTCGTGAAATGATAGGGCTTTGTCATCTGATGCCAAAGTGCTTACATCACCCCAAACGCGAACGTTTTGTACGGCAACTTTAAATCTCATTTTGGTATTCTTAAAATTGAAGTTGATACGGGTACGTTGTGAAATAAAATTCCCAGCTTCTTCTCCTTCATTTCTAAGGTTACGGTATCCAAACTTGTTTTCATAACGAGGTCTTAATTCTCCTGTAAGATTGAATTCTTGTGCAAAAAATGGACTTGCAAAAAGCAAAATCATTATTGCTAATAAAAGTTGTTTTTTCATGACATCTTGTTTTAATCTAGTTAGTTTATTTTTAAAATTTAAAGGTTGTTTTTATAAAAAAAGACCTCCCCCAAAGTTGCATATCTCTTGCGTGGGCTGATCCTATTTCGTTTGTTGTTTCTATGTCTTTTACATCAAAAATGTTTTTAATTCCTCCTGTAAGAACTAAAGTGTTTTTAAAGAATGACTTTACCAATGTAGCATCTAAATTACTAAAACTTTCTCTAGTAGTTTTGTTTAATTCATTGGTGTCTTCATCTATGAAAAACCCAGTTCGTTCTCCTGAATATTTGTAAAATATCGATGCGTTTAATCCTATTTTTTCTATAGAATAATTAATGGTTGAAGTAACTTCTGGAGTGAATAAAAATTCATCGGTATCAAAGTCTTCATTAAATTTATTTGACCTTCCTATTAATGAAAAACCTCCATTTATTGAAAGGGATTTATTCAATTTATAATTCACATCAATCTTACCACCTAAAGACCTAAATTCATCTATATTGATATAATGTCTTTTAAAATTTGCTAATTCACTTAAAGCAATTAAGTTGTCTATATCATTATAAAATAATGAAGGCTCTATAGTTAAATTAGAACTGTTTTTAAGGTCCTTTCTGAAAGAATAATATAAATTAAAACTATGAGATTCTTCTACTTCTAGATTTTCATTTCCTGAAATAATATACGTAAAAGGCCCTGCTGAAATATGAAAATCTAAATACAATTCTTTAAGTGATGGAGCTCTAAATCCGTTGGCATAAGAAAAGCGAAGTACATTGTTATTGTTGAATTTTGCTTTTAGGTTTATTGCGGGAGAAAACAAAGATCCATAACTACTATTATAAGTATATCTAGCAGAAGGTTGAATCTCAAATTTCTCTAAAAATGAGTAATTAATACTTCCAAAAACTGCAATGGTTTCAATGTTTTGCTTTTTATCGAGTATCCGTTCTCCTTTGGTTACTTCATCGTTAAAATCAAATCCAACTGCATAATTTAACCTATCATTTATGTTATTTTTCCCTAATTGTGCTTTTATACCCGAATACCTGTAAATAACTATGTTGTCATCTTTTGTATCGCTTTCTGAAAGTGTTTTTTCAAAAGTTACAGGATCTACTATATAGGTATCGTGATATCTTTGATAATCCAAAAATGAAGCGGTTACGTCTATGAATTTATTTTCTGAAATTTTGCCCTGGAGGTTTAAATTATTATTGATTCTTCTTGTAAAATAATCTTTGTCGAAAATTTTATCAAAACGATCAGGATCTCCTAAAGAAATTAGTTTTTCGTTATTTAAATTGGCATTATAACGCAATTTTAAATCACCAAAACCTACTATAAAAGTAAAATCACCAAAGTATTGTTGTCGCTCTTCCCAATTAAGGTTTCTTAGGTTTTCAACTTCTAAATCTTCATTGGTTGAAAGTCCATTAAAATGATAATAACCTCCGCTTACTTTTATTAAATTATCATCAAATTTATAACCAAGGTTTCCGTTAAAATTTGTTGCTTCAATACTTTCGTAAAGTGCAGAAATAGATCCGTCAATAGTATTTTTTTGATCTTGTTTGGTGATTAAATTAATAACTCCTCCCATAGCATCTGTACCGTAGAAAACTGAAACAGGACCTTCTACAATTTCGATGCGCTCTATGGTTTCTAAATTGATTTGGTTTAAATCAATAACTCCGTTTAGTCTTCCGATTACAGGAATTCCGTCAATTAAAATCTTGATGTTTTCCTTTGAAATTCCTTGCATTTCAACACTGGTTCCGAAAACCGAATTTTGTGAAATATCAATATTTAATTCCTGTTGTAACAGCTCTCTTAAATTTGAAGCTGCTTTTTGTTCTATTATTTCAGAAGAAATACTTTTCACTTTATAAATGGCATTTTGTTCGGTTTGTGGTGCGTATTGAGCAGTGATAATTACTTCGTTTAGTTGTTCTGTCTTTGTACTATCTGTAGCTTTTTCTTGTGAAAATAAAGAGGTAAGTGAAAGCAGTACAATCCCAGTGAATGTTATAAATAACTTCATTTTAGTAGTGGGTTTTTAATTCATTCCGAAGAGAAAAATCCCTTCGGAATGAATGATATTAAGTGTTAATAGATATCGTGTGTAGTATTGTAAACATTGAATTTACCCGTTGGATTTTCAACCCAATCCCCTTGAATAATCTGTTTTACTTTTAAGGTTTTGTCGTTGTAAATAACGATAGCACTATTTTTACCCATAAAGTAAGAAACCCAAACTTCGTTTCCTGCTTTGTTATATTCAAAATGAACGGCTCTACCATCAACACCTTCAGGTGCTTTAAGATTTGCAATTAATTCAAATGTATTTGTATCAAAAACATCTACCGATGAATTTAATTCAGCATCAGGATTTAAAGTTCTATCTACCCATAAGTGTTTCGATTTTGGATGTGATTTTACAAATAATGCTCCACCACCGTTTCCAGTTGCTTTAATTTCTTTTACCACGGTCCATTGACCTTCGCCTGGATTAGTTTTAATGAAAGACAGTTTATTTTCACCTAAGTGAGAAGTTACCCAAAGATTACCTAATTTATTTTTAATATTAGTTCCTCTTCCTGGGTGAGGCATTTTTCCTGTTTCAATAATTTTTACCAATTTTTTGTTTGGTACATCAATCACTACAACTTTATTACTTGCATTTGCAGCAACTAAGAAATAATGTCCAGTAGAATCAAATCCACCATCATGTAAAAATCTAGCAGCAGGAATTTCAGTAATTTTCGGATTTCTAGGATCTGTATAATCTACAATAGCGACTATTCCTCTTTCTTTAATATTACAAATCCAAACAGGGTCGGTATGTGAAGCAACGATAGAAGCAACACGAGCTTCTTCAATAAATTCTTTATCACCATCACAAGCATTTCCTGCAGTAGGAGTAATACTTAAAGGTTCTAATGTTTGTGCATCAAGAATTGCAATATGACTTGGGCTATAACCTCCAAACACCAAATATTTGTCTTCAAAACCTTTAAATTTTGAAACTTCTACAGAACGAGCATCAAAACCTCCTTTTACTTCAGCAACAATTGTTGGAGTATCTGTATAAGTATCGATCATTGTAATTCTTCCATCCCTTCCTACAGAATAGATATATCTTCCTGAAGCGGAAGTTCTAAGAATATGTACTGCAAATCCAGTTTTTAATACAACTAATTCTTTTTTAGTATCACCATCAATAATAGCAACTTTACCAGCATCTCTCATAATTACACCAAAGTAATTATCGATATTTCTGTTATGTTCTGGTTTTGTTGGTCTGTCTGCTACTGGAATAATAAGATTCCAAGAGGCAGTCATTTCATCCATTTCATACGGTGGAATAGCTGGAGGGTCTACTTGTAAAAAACGAGTCATCAACTCAATTTCTTGATCGGTTAGAACTCCTTTCCATTCTGGCATTCCAGCAGCAGTACCATTAGTTATAAAAGCTTTTAGTCCATCAGCTCCAAATTCTAAAGTTCCAGGTTTGTCACTTCCTTCTGGTTTTACAGGTAATAAGTGAGGTCCAGTTGCTCCTTTTCTACTAGAGCCGTGACAACCAGCACAACGGTCAAAGAATATCGCTGCTCCTTGTTCCATTTCGGCATCTGTGATTGCGATACCATTTGTGGTTTCTTCTATTATTGGAATTTTTTTAGCGTAAGGGTCGTCCTTTTTATCAGATTTACAACTTAAAATAAGTGTAGAGGAAATGATTAATGTACCCATAAGGGTTACATTGAAATTTGAGATTTTCATTTTTAGGTTTTTTAGTTAGTTATGGTTTCATTTTTTTATAAAGAGATGATGAGGTTAAGATCATCTCTTTATAAAAATTTAATTATTTGAAAAAAACTTTAATAGTCAAGGTTGGTTGGTATGACTAGGTTGGTAAAAGTTTTCTTCTTTTTATATTGGTTTTATTCGTTATTACTTTCTAAAGCTTCGTCTGTTGGTTGACCATATTTTACAAAATCGATGATGTATAATATGATTCCTGTTGTAAATAAGGTAGCACAGATGATTAATACGTAAAAGTGAATTTCAGTCATTTTTTGAACTTCCATAAAATCCATTTTCATAATACGTTCCAAATATACTTGAGCTACGCCTGCAACACCAAAAGCGACAGTCATTCCTATCATACCTATGTTGGATAACCAAAAAGCGGCTCTTCCTCTGTTTCCGTCGTATAATTTTCTTCCGGTAAGGTTTGGTAA
>JASFZG010000164.1:0-36439 GCA_046055745.1 Flavobacteriaceae bacterium
CTATCACCTTATGCTCCTCATATTGCTGAAGAGCTTTGGAATAAATTGGGTCATTCAGAAAGTATTTCAACAGCAGATTTTCCAAAATTTGAAGAGAAGTTCTTGGTAGAAAGTATGAAGAAATATCCAATTTCATTCAATGGAAAAATGCGTTTTACGATGGAATTGCCTTTAGATTTGTCCAAAGATGAAATCGAGGCTGCCGTAATGACACACGAAAAAACCATTCATTATTTAGAAGGAAAGACTCCTAAGAAAGTAATTGTGGTTCCTGGGAAGATTGTAAACATAGTTGGGTAAACCTGTATGCTAGTTAAAGTATGATAAACCTGCTAGGTTTTAAAAACCTAGCAGGTTTGCTAATGCCAAAAATTTTGCACAATATTTGCTATATTAATATTTCAAAATTTTAATAATTAAAACAGACACCCGTTTTTATGGGTGATAGGTATGGGAGGATATTATTTAATAGCAGGAGTCATCTTTTTAGTGAGTATGTTTGTTAGCAACCGACTAAAAAGCAAGTTTAAAAAATACTCAAAAATACAGTTGAGAAACGGAATGAGCGGTAAAGAAATTGCCGAGAAAATGCTCGCCGATAATGGAATTTACGATGTAAAAGTTGTTTCCGTAAAAGGACAATTAACCGATCATTATAATCCAGCAAACAAAACAGTAAATCTTAGTGAGTCAGTTTATTCGCAACGGAATGCGGCAGCGGCAGCAGTTGCAGCTCACGAATGTGGTCATGCGGTACAACACGCACAAGCTTATTCTTGGTTAACTTTGCGATCTGCAATTGTTCCGGCAGTGGGATTTTCAAGTAAGATTTCTAATTTTGTGATTATGGCAGGATTGATCTTAATGTACTCTGGAAGCCAGTTAGGTTCTATGTTGTTTTTAGCAGGAATTGTACTTTTTGGAGTAACCACATTATTCACATTTATAACTTTACCAGTAGAATTTGATGCAAGTAACAGAGCATTGGCTTGGTTAGAAAGTAGTCATATGGTTACTCAAGAGGAACACGCAGGAGCGAAAGATGCATTAAAATGGGCAGCAAGAACCTATGTAGTCGCCGCTTTAGGATCTTTAGCGACACTTCTTTATTTTATAAGTATGTTTATGGGACGACGCTAAATTCCTGCAAAGGCAGTAATCTTATGAATAAAAAAGCCTCTATCAAAGTTTAAACTTTGATAGAGGCTTTTTTAATTATGTTTGTGAGAATTTTGCTAGAGTTTGTATTGAGTAGAGTGGAAATACAGGTATAGATTACCCCAAATTATCAGGATTATATCCCAAATACGTTTTCTTTTCTTCTGTGAAATATACTCCGTAAGTTTCTAATTCCTTTAATATAGGTTCATACACTTCTCTAGCAATTGGGCGTAAAACTCCAGGTGTAGTAATCTCTTTATTCAGAATTTTTAAAGAAGCTATTGCTACAGGAAGTCCAACGGTTTTAGACATTGCTGTATAGGTTTGATCTTCACCAATTGTCACCATACTACTATCTATTTGATAGTTTTTTCCGTCAAGTTCATAACCAAATTTATGATACATCACGATCATATCTTTATCCTCTTCTTTTAATGTCCATTTGTCCATTAATATTTTCTGAAGTGCTTGAGCCGGAGTAGCGTTTTTAATTCCTAAAGTTTTTGTTTTATTAAAGATGTCAATCTCTTCTAATTTTTCCCAAATTAAATCGTCTTGGTCTATTTTTAAACTATGTCTAAATTTTAATTTAACAGAATCGTTTGGAGAATATGGTAAAAACAAATTCACATAATCGCGATACGTTAAGTTTTCAGAATTTGGAATGGTGTATCCATCTTCTGTCATTCCTAATTGCACGAAAACATTCCAAGCACGGCTAAAACCAACTCTTCTTATGGTTCCGCGGTATAATGTTAGAATGTCTTTAAAGCCATAAACATCATGATATTTTAATGAGTTTCGGTTGGCGTATACTTCAAACTTCCCGTAGCCTTCAATTTTTATAAATTCGGTACGTCTAAAAAGCCTATTATAAGGTATGTATTTGTATTTTCCTTCTTGTAAAAATTCGGCAGCTCCACCTTGACCTGCTAAAACAACATTTCTTGGGTTCCAAGTAAATTTATAATTCCAAAGATTGTCATCACTTTCAGGAGCAATTAATCCACCTGTAAAAGATTCGAATAATAATAATTTACCTCCTTTATCGCGAATACCATCAATTACTTGCATCGCACTCATATGATCGATTCCTGGATCTACTCCAATTTCGTTCATAAAGACCAATCCTTTTTCTTTTGCTTCGGAATCTAAAGCAAGCATTTCGTCACTAATATAAGATGCTGTTACAAGGTTTTTATTGAAGGTAATACAGTCTTTTGCCACTTCAATATGAAAACGTGCTGGAAGCATCGAAATTACCAAGTCACAGTTTTTTACAGCTTCTTTTCGTTGTTCTTTGTTAAAAACATCAAGTAAAATTCCCTTTGCATTAGGATGATTTTTAGTGAATTTTTGAGCAGATTCTATAGAAATATCACCAATAGTAATAAAAATATTTTCTTCTGAAGATTTATTAAGTAAATAACGGATTAAACATGTTGCTGACCTTCCTGCGCCAATAATTAATATATTTCTCATTCGGAGTGTTTTCGTAGATTTGTATTCAAAATTAAACTTAGCGAATTTACTAAATAATAACCTTTATAGAGATGAATTTTAATAAAAATATTGTGGCTACTGCAGCTATATTAGGAGCTGTAACCATTTCAATTGGAGCCTTTGGTGCACACGGATTAAAGCAATTGGTTGATGCAAAAGCAATCATAGCTTTTGAAACGGGAGTTCGCTATCAAATGTATCATGTTTTTGCACTATTAATTGTTGGTTTTACTTCCGTTTTAACTGCTTCAACTCAAAAATGGGTATTTCGGTTTTTTTGTGCCGGAATCTTATTTTTCTCAGGATCTATTTATTTACTTTCATTGAACGATTTATTATCATTTAACGCTAAATCTATTGGTTTCATTACTCCCATAGGAGGTTTGTTTTTAATTATTGGTTGGTTACGGTTGGCTTATGGCATAATTGTGAATAAATAAATGCAAAAGTTACCTTAAATAATGGTCAGTATTAATAGAATTATTAATTTTGTAGTCCACAACAACAAAAAATAGTTATGGTAGAAAAAAACCAAACTGCAAAAATGATTTCGTTAGATAGTTACGGAATTAAAAACGCTAAAGTTAACTATCAACTTACCTCGAAAGAACTTGAAGAAGAAACAATAGCCAAAGGACAAGGGAAAATCGCAAATAGCGGAGCACTTGCTGTTAATACAGGCGAATTTACTGGTAGATCACCTTTGGACCGTTTTATTGTAAAAGATGAAATCACCAAAGACAAAGTCTGGTGGGGAGATATAAATATCCCTTTTTCTTCTGAAAAATTCGATGCTTTATATAATAAGGTAGCCGATTATCTTTCTGAAAAAGAATTATATGTTCGAGATAGTTATGCTTGTGCCGACGAAAACTACAAGCTAAATATTAGAGTTATAAACGAACAACCTTGGATGAATATGTTTGCTTATAATATGTTTTTACGTCCAACGGAAGCAGAATTAGAAAATTTTGACCCGGAATGGTTGGTTATTAATGCTCCAAATTTCATGGCAGACCCTGAATTAGATGGAACACGACAACATAATTTTGCAATTTTAAATTTTGAAAGAAAAATTGCATTAATTGGAGGAACTGGTTATACCGGTGAAATTAAAAAAGGAATCTTTTCTGCTTTAAATTTCATTCTTCCAGTAGATAAAAATACGATGCCAATGCATTGTTCTGCGAATGTTGGTGAAAATGGCGAAACTGCTATTTTCTTCGGACTTTCAGGAACAGGAAAAACAACACTTTCAGCAGATCCAAAAAGAAAACTAATTGGTGATGATGAACATGGTTGGACTTCAGAAAACACCATTTTTAATTTTGAAGGAGGTTGTTATGCTAAAGTAATCGATCTTTCAAAAGAGAAAGAACCAGATATTTATGATGCAATTAAGCCAGGAGCAATCTTGGAAAATGTAATTATGGATGAGAATGGGGAAGTGGATTTTGGAAATGTTTCTATTACTCAAAATACGCGTGTTAGTTATCCAATTTATCATATTGATAATATTCAAGTGCCTTCTATTGGAGAAAATCCTAAAAATATTTTCTTCTTAACGGCAGATGCTTTTGGAGTATTGCCTCCTATTTCTAAGCTTACCCCTGGGCAAGCAGCATATCACTTTATTAGTGGTTATACAGCTAAAGTAGCTGGTACTGAAGCAGGAATTGACGAGCCATTACCAAGTTTTTCTGCTTGTTTTGGAGCGCCATTTATGCCTTTGCACCCAACTAAATATGCTGAAATGTTAAGTAAGAAAATGAAAGATGCAAATGTAAATGTTTGGCTGGTAAACACAGGTTGGACAGGAGGTCCTTATGGAGTTGGAAGTAGAATGAAGCTAAAGTATACAAGAGCAATGATAACTGCTGCTTTAAATGAAAAATTAGATGATGTTGAATTTAAACAGCATCCAATTTTTGGTTTGAATATTCCACAAACATGTGAAAATGTACCTTCAGAAGTTCTAAACCCAAGAACTACCTGGGAAAATAAAGAGACTTATGATGAAAAAGCAATAGAACTTGCAACTTCATTTAAAAAGAATTTCAAAAAATTTGAAGAATTTGCAAATGAAGAAATTTTAAATGGAGCTCCAATAGCTGGATAAATTTAAAACTAGAGCAAATAAAAAAGGCTTGTTTTCAAACTGAAAACAAGCCTTTTTTACGATCATTAAAAAGAGTTTATTTTTTTTTATTTACTTCTTTAATATATTTCTCTAATGCCATAGTCATCGACGGCATTTCAGGTGTTGGTGCTTGAATATCTACACGCAATCCTTTATCGGTTGCAGCTTTAACGGTTGTGTTCCCAAAAACAGCAATACGAGTATCATTTTGCTCAAAATCTGGAAAGTTTTCGTACAATGATTTAATACCACTTGGGCTAAAGAACACAAGAATATCGTAATAAACATCTTTTAAATCTGATAAATCACTTACTACAGTTTTATAAAAAGTTGCCTCTTTCCAAATAACACCTAAATCGTTTAATAACCTAGGAATTTCTGGTTTTAATTTATCTGAAGATGGTAATAAAAATGTTTCCGTTTTGTATTTTTTAATAATAGGAATCAATTCAGAAAAAGTACGTTTACCTACATAAATTTTACGCTTTCTATACACTACATATTTTTGCAGGTAATAAGCAACTGCTTCACTTTGACAAAAATACTTCATAGAATCTGGTACTGTAAAACGCATTTCTTTAGCAATTCTAAAGTAATGATCAACGGCATTTCTACTAGTTAAAACAATAGCAGTAAATTTAGATAAATCTACTTTTTGAGCACGAACTTCTTTTCCAGGAACACCTTCCACATGTATAAAACATCTGAAATCAATTTTTACTTTTTGTCTGTCAATCAAATCGAAATAAGGAGAATTTTCCACCGTAGGTTCAGGTTGAGAAACTAATATAGTTTTCACTTTCATACAAGACAATTTTTAATTATTAGCCTAATTCATAAGTGCTTTATACAGTATGAAATAGGGCGAAATTTCGAGTGTGCAAAGATACAACAAAAAATAAAAGAAATTACTATATAGTAGATTTCTATAATTTTTAAGACTAGAATAAATAATAATAATATTTAATATCCCGAAAACACTAGCAAAAACAATGAGGGTGTTGGTGTTAGGATTTACTGAAAAATAAAAAATTAAGTTGATTATCAGTAGTATAATAGCTAAAAAACTCGTGTAAGTTAGTTTTTCATAGACATATTGGTCAATAATTTTCTCAATTGAGAAAATGTTGCCAATTATCTTTTCAAAACTAATTTTAACGGTTATAAACACTAAAACTCCAATGATTATTTGAGTAAAAAGTAAAAGATCTAGTTTGGTTTCATTAATAAAAAATAAATAAATAAACAATGAAATTGATAGGGCTTGAATACTTATAAGCAACAAGTTAAAGGGATGTGTGATTTCTTCGGATTTTCCTTTTATTATAAAATAATTTTTTGAGAAAGGTAGTTTAAAAAAATCATCAAATCGTTTTGGATATCGCCCCTTTAATGATGCCAATACAATGATACAGCCCATTAAAATTAGGGTTATCCAATCTAAGGATGCTATGGGTCTTTCTACGTATTGCACTTATGAAGTTTATGAGGATAAAAATACTGTTTTTTTAAGCCTAAATTTAGTTTCATTTATAATTTCATTCACATTTATTTCATTCAAAAAAACTACATTTGTTGAAAATTGAGAATATGTCTAATGTCTTGGTGGTTATTCCTACCTACAACGAAATAGAAAATATAGAACGTATTCTTCGGTATGTGTTTTCTCTTCCGAAGGAATTTGATGTATTGGTAGTAGATGACAACTCTCCAGATGACACTTCGGAAGCGGTTGAAAAGCTAATGAATGAATTTCCGAAACAATTATTTCTGGAAAAAAGACAAGGTAAATTAGGCTTAGGAACCGCTTATATTCACGGTTTTAAATGGGCTTTACAAAGAGAATATGAATTTATTTTTGAAATGGATGCCGATTTTTCTCATAATCCAGATGATTTATTAAATTTATTAGAAGCTTGCGAGGTAAATAATGCAGATGTATCTATTGGTTCCCGCTATAAAACGGGGGTAAATGTGGTGAATTGGCCAATGAGTAGGGTGCTGCTTTCTTGGTTGGCTTCAAAATATGTGCAACTGATTACTAGCATGGATATTAACGATACAACAGCAGGTTTTGTGTGTTATAAACGAAAGGTTTTAGAGAAAATTAATCTTGATAAAATTCAATTTGTAGGCTATGCTTTTCAGATTGAAATGAAGTTTAAAGCCTACCTTCATAAGTTTAATATTGTGGAGATTCCAGTGATTTTTACCGATAGAACGGAAGGAGAATCAAAAATGAGTGGCGGAATTATTTCGGAAGCAATTTTTGGGGTGATTTCTATGAAATTCAGAAGTATCTTTACTAAATATGAAATTTAAAAAGCACCCTGAGCGGAGTCGAAGGGTTCGGAATAAATAAAAGAAGAAATTTAAAATGAACAAGATTTTAATTAAAAATGCGCAGATTGTAAATGAAGGATCCATCTTTAAATCAGATGTATTTATTGAAGGAGATCGCATTATTGAAATTGGAGAAAACATCAGCGCTAAAACATCAGATACCAAAATCATTGAAGCTAATGGTAAGTATTTATTGCCTGGTTTGATCGATGATCAAGTTCATTTTAGAGAACCAGGGCTTATCCATAAGGCAACTATTGAAACGGAATCTAAGGCCGCGGTTGCTGGAGGAATTACTTCATTTATCGAAATGCCTAACACCGTTCCGCAAGCAACTACTATTAAAAAATTGGAAGAGAAATTCACCAGAGCTTCTGAAACATCGTGGGCAAATTATAGTTTTATGTTTGGTGGTACTAACGATAATCTAGACGAAATTTTAAAAGTTGATGCTCAAAAAGTAGCTGGTTTAAAGTTATTTTTGGGTTCTTCTACAGGGAATATGTTGGTGGATAATCCAGAGGTTTTAGAAGAAATATTCAGTAAAACAGATTTGTTAATTTCGGTGCATTGTGAAGATGAAAAAACCATTCAGGATAATTTAGAAAAGTATTTAAAAGAATATGGAGATGATATTCCTATTGAAATGCACCCAAAAATTAGATCTGCCGAAGCTTGTTATTTATCTTCTTCAAAAGCAATTGAATTAGCTAAAAAAACAGGAGCGAGATTGCATGTTTTTCATTTATCAACAGAAATCGAAACAAAATTATTCTCCAATAAATTACCACTTTCAAAAAAGAAAATTACTGCCGAAGTTTGTTTACATCATCTTTGGTTCACCGAAGAAGATTACAAAATAAAAGGCACGAAAATAAAATGGAACCCTGCGGTTAAGAGTCAGAAAGATAAAGACGGATTATGGAAAGCGTTATTAAACGATAAAATTGATGTTCTTGCCACGGACCACGCACCTCATACATTAGAAGAAAAAAACAATGTATATACCAAAGCTCCTTCAGGTGGACCATTGGTGCAACATGCATTGGTTGCCTTATTAGAAATGCACCATAAAGGAAAGATTTCCTTAGAAAAAATTGTGGAGAAATCGGCTCATAATCCTGCGATATTATTTCAGATAAAAGACAGAGGGTATGTAAAAGAAGGGTATAAAGCCGACTTGGTTTTAGTGGATTTGGTAAGTCCTTGGACGGTTAATAAGGAAAATATTTTATACAAATGTGGTTGGTCACCTTTTGAAGGAACTACCTTTAAATCAAGAATCACTCACACTTTTATCAACGGAATTTTAGCCTATGAAAATTTTAAATTTCCGAATAGAACTATTGGTGAACGTTTAACTTTTAATAGAGGATGATGAGAGGAAAGAGAAGAGAGAAGAGAGAAAAGACCAAAGAGGGAAGACTAAAGACAGAAATCTGTAGACTGAAGAATGTAATATTTACCTTAGGTTTTATTTCGGTATTGTTTTTATACTCTTGTCAAGATGTAAAGAGACCTGAAAAACCTACCAATCTTATTTCAAAAGATAAAATGGTTGATATTTTAAGTGATGTTTATATTAGTAACGCTTCCCGAAATGTAAATAACAAACTAATTAAAAAAATGAATTTAAGATTGGATTCATTGATCTATGCTAAATATGAAATTGATAGCCTACAGTTTGTAAAAAGTAATGCTTTTTATAGTTCCGATTTAAAAACTTACGGAAATCTGTTATCTCAAGTTAAATCTCGATTTGAAATTCTTAAAATAGAAAAAGACAGTTTGTATAAAATTGCTAAAAAAGAAGATTCTATTTTAAAAGCAGCAAAGAAAGAAGCCAAAGTGAAGGTGGTGGATTCTACAAAATTAATTGATCCTATTATTAGTAATTAACCCTTAAAATCTCGAATATAATTTCTAGAAACACGTTCGATTGTTTTTTCGTAGGGAGTATAGTTAAAATTAATTTCCTTTTCAATTTTTGAAGCATCATAAAACGATTCGTTATATAAACTTCTAACCGTTGCTTTTAATAATTTTCGTTTGGTTCTAAATAGTTTGCTTGAAAACCAATCGACACTAGCAAAAGCCATCATCATTCCTTTTGATATTGATTTTTGTGGTGTTTTTTTATGAAGATTCTCTGCAATTTTTGAAAGGAATTCTCGGTAACTAATATTTTTTCCTACTAATATAAAGTGATCATTTTTAAGGTCGCTTTTTAAAAGTGAAATCATTGCTTTGGCAACATCTTGCACATCTACCATTCCTACGCCACCAGTGGTGTAATATTTTACTCCTTTGTTTACGGTACGTAGAATTCCGCCACTTGCCGAACTCCAAATTCCTTCACCCAAAATAACACCAGGATGCACAATTACAGCATCCAAGCCTTCTTGTGTTCCTCGCCAAACTTCCATTTCTGCATCGTGTTTGGTGATAGAATAGACACTGTTTTTATCTTCGGGGTTAAATTCGGTTTCTTCAGTAATTAAAGAGCCATTATTCGATTTTCCTAAAGTAGCAATAGAACTTATGTAACACAGTTTTTTAACGCTTTCTGCTAAACTAAAATTTACAATGTTTGCTGTTCCTTCTACATTTACCTTTTTAAGAACAGGTAAGTGTCGAGGATTAAAACTAATATATGCCGCACAATGATATACGTAATCAATTCCTTTAAAAGCATTTGTTAGTGATGGTACATCGGTAATATCTGCAAGCATCCATTCAATTTTATCAAATAACAAATCGGGTTCGTTGGTATAATAAGAAAACACGTTTTTAACAGCTTCTAAATCACTTGATTTTCTATGTATCGCCCGAACTTGATCGCCACCATTTACTAAGGCGTATAATAAATGTGCTCCTACGAGTCCGGTTCCTCCTGTTACTAATATCATTTAGCTAATGTAATGATTAAATGAAAGCTAAAAATTAAAAAAATCTTTTGTAGAAATATTAAGTACATAGGCGATGGCTACAATATTTTTTAATGATATATTAACGTTACCATTCTCTATTCGGTTAATATATTCTCTAGATAAGCCTGACTCAAAAGCTAATTGTTGTTGAGATATAGATTGAGCAACCCTTAGTTTTCTAAGATTGTCTCCAAATTTTATTAGGGTATTGTCTCCATTTTCTAACACTTATTAAAAATGATGATGAAAATAATTTTTATAGTGATATATAAGTCACTATATTTGAGTCAGACTCCTCACAAATTTTGCTGTTATTTTTTAAAGCAGGCAATTATTATTTCTGTATAAGAAATAATAAATTATTTACTAACTTTAAAGCCGTAAATCATGAAAGAAAATATTATTTCATTTATGTTCCTGATTGCACCACAGGCTTATACAGTGTTATGTTGATTTGTGATGGAGAAGTATAAAATTTAAAAACAATAACAGTATGAAAACAAAATTAACCACAGTATTCAAACCCTTTTTAATATTCCTTTTATTATTTTTTCAAGGCTTACAACCAAATGTGCTATATGCTCAAACTACAGCAATCCCAGGCTCACATTTTGAACAAGCACTTATTGATTTAGGGATTGATAGTGATGGTGTTATAAATGGACAAGTGCTAACTAGTGATATTGAGACTGTAATAACACTTGATATTAATCATATAGGTATTGAAGATATAACTGGTATTGAAGATTTTTCTGCTTTAGAATTTTTAGATGTTGGCGGTAATGATTTAACAATTCTTGATGTGAGTAACAATATCCAACTAAAAGAACTCTATTGTAATAGTAGTTCCGCAGGATTCAGTATGCTTTTCACTTCCTTAGACCTTAGTAATAATATAAATTTAGAAGTACTCTATGGTGATAATTTAATTTTTTTAGAAAGTTTAAACTTAAAAAATGGTAATAACTCCATATTATTAGATGTTACATTGGCTTGTGAATTTGAAGGAGAACCTTGTACATTAACAGAATTAAATTGTGTAATGGTAGATGATGAAGTTGCTGCAACAAATGATGAGCCTCCTTATTCAGGTTGGTTTTTCGGAACAGATAACTTTTTTTATTCAGAAGATTGCATATTGGATATAGAAGATAACTTACAATCTCAAGTTGTTATAGCTCCTAACCCTACAAATGGATCAATATATATTGAAACCAATTATTTAATTAATTCAATTAAGGTTTTTGATGTGTTTGGTAGATTGGTATTAGCGCAAAATAATCCTTCAAGCCAAATAGAGGTATCTAGCTTATCTGCTGGGTTATTATTTGTACAAATAGAAACAGATAAAGGGATTGTAACTAAGAAAATTGTGAAAGAGTAAAATAATATATTAACATACTTAATTAAAGCCATAATCATTTCATTTTAAATGTTAGAAATATATCTTTGCCAAAAACTAATAAAATGAAGTTGAAAAATTTTGTAAAAGAGTTACAATGGCGTGGAATGATTCACGATGTAATGCCAGACACCGAAACACATTTAATGGAGCAAATGCGTGCTGCCTATGTAGGTTTTGATCCTACGGCAGATTCGCTTCATATCGGGAATTTGGTTCCTATCATGTTATTGGCACATTTTCAACGTAGTGGACATAAACCTATCGCTTTGGTGGGTGGCGCTACTGGAATGATTGGTGACCCTTCTGGGAAGTCTAACGAACGTAATTTGTTAGATGAAAAAACCTTGCGTCATAACCAAGAATGTGTGCGTAAACAATTGGCTCAGTTTTTAGATTTTACTTCTGGTGCTGCTAATGAAGCAATAATGGTGAACAATTACGATTGGATGAAGGAATTTAGTTTCCTAGATTTTATTCGTGATGTAGGTAAGCATATTACCGTTAATTATATGATGGCGAAAGATTCTGTTAAATCAAGATTAACAGGTGATGGAGAAGGAATGTCTTTTACTGAATTCACTTACCAAATGGTTCAAGGGTACGATTTTCTTCATTTGTACAGAGAACAAAATTGTACGTTGGAAATGGGCGGAAGTGATCAATGGGGAAACATCACCACAGGTACCGAACTGGTTCGTCGTATCGGAAAAGGAAAAGGCTATGCACTTACTTGTCCTTTAATTACCAAAAGTGACGGAAGCAAATTTGGTAAAAGTGAAGGCGGAAATATTTGGCTAAGCGCCGAAAGAACTTCCCCTTATAAATTCTACCAATATTGGAGGAACACCAGTGACGAAGATGCCGAAAAATACATTAAAATCTTTACTTTTTTAGATAAAGAAACGATTGATGCACTGGTTTTAGAACATAAAGAAGCACCACACCAACGATTATTACAAAATCGTTTAGCCGAAGAAGTTACAGTAACTGTTCACGATAAAGATGCATTGGATAAAGCGATAAAAGCTTCCAATATGTTATTTGGAAAATCTACTTTCGAAGATTTGAAAAGTTTGGATTCTGAAACATTTTTAGCAGTTATTGAAGGCATCCCACAAGCAGAGATTGTTATGTCTGAAATAGAAAACGGATTGGATATTATTGGTGCTATGGCAGAAAAGACAGGTTTTTTAAAATCCAATGGCGAAGTACGAAGAGCTTTAAAAGAAAATTCTATTTCGGTAAATAAAGAAAAAGTAAAGGAAGGTTATATGGTTTCTACTTCAGATTTAATTAACAATCAATTTGTGTTATTACAAAGAGGAAAGAAGAGTTACTTTATTTTAAAGGCGGTTTAATTATTTTTTTAGTTTGAGACGATTCACACCGTGACTCTAAGTCACGATGTGAATAATAAAAGATTTTTTTTAGATACTATTAATTGTTTGGTAGAAAAGAAAAAACTAAATAAAGGAATAAAATAGACAAAGCTATGTTTCTGTAGCTTTTAAAACTATGATCTCCAGGTCCAGTCATTTCATCATCAAACTTGCCTGTAAACCCTTTGGCCGTCCAAACTAAAAAAGCACCTATTAATTGAAGTAACATTATTCTATTATTTGTTTCTTTACTTTTTTATTCCTGTAAAAGTCTTAGCCCAGCACGAATAACTTCGCTTATATTTTTAAATCTTCCTTGAGAAATTCGATTTTGAACAAATTGATCAAAATAACTACCTAGAGATATAGAGATGTTTTTATTCATTTTTGAAAATTTATTTGAAATGGTTATAATTTAATTGCCACTCTTAATAAACCTTTTTGTGAAACTTCTATTTTGTTCGTCTTGTATAGTAATAAAATAGACGCCCTTTTTTAGGTTCTGAATATTAATACTTGATAATTCAGAATTAATAGGTTTATCTAAATATACCAATCTTCCGCTTATATCGTAAATAGAAATATTAGTTATAAAAACATCCTTTTTTTCTATGTTTAAAATTGTTGATGCAGGACTAGGATATATAGTAAAGGAATTTTCATTAAAGCTTTCTGAAGACAACAATTCATTACCATAAATCGCTGTATCACCTGATGGATTTGTAACAACTAAAGTGATATTAGAACCATCTTCGGTAATCGTATATGCAAAATCACCAAAGGTGTTGTTAGCCCAATAATCTTCTATATATAAAGTATTATAAATTTCATTTTCGGGATCTCCATAGCAACCACCTGCTAAATATGCAAATGTAGAAAGGTTAAAACTAGTTGTTCCATTATAAATAACTTCACCACCACCAGCAGATTCTGGGCAAGCAGATGTTTCAATTGTCTGGTCAACTTCAATAAAATCCAGCGCGACAAATGGTAGCTCGTTATTCACAGGAGGAATATTACCCTCTCCATTAACAATTAAGTTATGCAAATACCAAGTGTTATTAAAAAGACGGGTGTCTTGAGCAATACTATTAAAACTACCTGCTAATATTACGATGATTAAAAGTTTTTTCATATCAAATAAAATTTGATTATAAATGTAAGAGAAAATCTTCAAACCAAAACAAATGAATTGAGAATTCTCATTACCTGATTGTTATTAAGGACTAATTAATTTTATAATTTGAAGATGATTTTTCTAATTCGTGATTAGTAAAATAATTATTATTGAATTATTAATTTTAGTGTTTGCGTATTCTTTTTTGATGAAACTATTTGGACCATATATACACCAGCACTAAGTCTACTTACATCAAGATCTGTATTCTTTTCTGAAACAAATGCATTCATTACTTTTTTTCCACTTAAATCAAAAAAAGTTAATTGAAGCTCTGCTTTATTTTCCTGAGAAAATGTTAGTATGTTATTTGCAGGGTTTGGAAAAAACTTAAAAGAAGCCGTTTTTGTAACATCTTCTACGCTTAATGGATTTGAACCTTCAATAATTGTTATTGCTTGATTAATAGCAACATTTTCAATGTAGTCTATTTCACCACTAAGCCAAGAAACTTTAATGTAGTCTACAATTGTTTCAGTTCCAAGCCCAAAAAACTCATAAGCACTATTTTGGCCTAAATAACCTTCGCCACATAATGTGTAATTATATTGAGTATTTCCACCAGCACCAATTTCAATCCAAGAACCAATACCCATTCGGTTACTTTGTACGCCTTCAAGTTTAACTTTTAGCCAACTATTGTCTGCAGGACATAAATTTTTCCATAAAAAAATATCCATATTCCCTTCATTTATTACAGCAATTTCTGGATATCCATCATTATCAACATCGCCAATAGCATTTGAGTAACTTTGTCTTGTGTCGTTTTCAAACCCAGCATTAACTGGAATTGAAAATGTTCCATCTCCAGCATTTTCATAAAAAGCTGATGGTAATGATCCGTTTAAACCATCACCATTACCACTTACATATAAATCGTGATCTGTATCATTATCTGCATCTAAAAACACAGAACTCCAACTCACACTATTATATTGAGTCCCACTAGAAATTGCTACATTTGTAAATGTTCCATCTCCATTATTTTGTAATAAAGCGTTCCCTGTAGTAGTATTTGGTATTACTTGATTGTCATTAGAGATATAAATGTCAAGCCAACCATCATTATTATAGTCATCTATTGCAGTACACATGGCTCCCATAATAAGGTTTGTACCTGAGGCTATACTTACATTGTCAAAGGTGCCGTCTCCATTATTTCTATATAGAATATTTTCTGTAACATATTTGTCATTTGCCATATATATGTCTTGAAAGCCATCTTTATCATAATCAAAAAAGGCTGCACAAAAAGTCATATATCCCGTGGTTTCTAGTCCTGCTGAAATAGTAACATCTGTAAATGTGCCATCCCCATTATTTTTATAAAGTAAGTTAGGGATCTCTAATGAAACATCGCGAATTGATAAAAAAACATCCAAAAATCCATCATTGTTATAATCTCCCCAAGATCCACCAAAAGTTTCGAAACTATCTGTTGGTAATCCACTAGACATTGTTACATCGGTAAAGGTTTCATCTCCATTATTCTTAAAAAGTTTTGAAATTCCTTCGTCACTAGCAGCAAAAAAATCATTGTCCCCGTCATTATCATAATCAACCCAAATCACTTGTTTTGTTTGTAAATTACCTCCATCAATAGCTAAAAAATCTTGTTCAAAAATCCCATTAACATTTTTATAGAATAAAAAGTCTGTACCAGAAGCTGTACTTATTGTAATGTCATCTAATCCATCTTGATTATAATCATAGAAAGAAACACCACCGCCCAAAAACCCAAAACCGTAAGCTATATCTACCCCTAAGGCATTAGCTTGATTCTCAAAAATAATTTGAGCATTTAATATATATATATTTAATGTAAAAACTAAAACTAAAAGTAAAAATTTCCGAAAGAAATTAGAATAAAAAATCATATATACCTCATTTTACATTAATAAAATAATTATTCAATTACCTAGTAAAGATGTATATTTATTAGATAGGTAAGCAAATAAACATAGTGAACAACTTTAGAGCAAATTACAATAAAATATTAGAAATATTAAATTTATTTATTAAAGAGGAGGGCTTTTGATTCATAAACGCAACCTAAAACTAAAAGAACTTATTATACCTATCCTAAGCTAACATATAGTTATTCTTATAAACAATTAATAAATTTTTCACTAAATTCATTTAAACTAAATTTTTATTATGCAAATTTCATCGATTTTTTAACAGTTATATAATACATTTTTTATCTTGTTAAAAAGGGGAATACTCTAATAAAAACAATAAACGCAAGAATGGGTGTAATAAAAAGCAAGAATAGCCCCATAAATCCTATTTTATTTTGTTTAGTTGCAAAACCGTAGATACTAATACCACCATTTATAATTAATAATAACGAAATTGTTATAAAAGCTGCTCTTCCTTTTTCACATTCACTAAAAAATACTAAAAAAAACGGAGATGATGATTGTAATACTATTGATAATACTGTTTTTACTTAGCTTCATCTTTTAATTTTTATCCATCATATCTTCTACACCCATGCTCTTCATTAATTCATATTGCAACTGTTTAGCTTGTTCGGTTGCTCTGTCAATAAGAGGGTTATAGTAATCTACGCAATAGTGAGAACCTCCTTTTTCATCGAGAAGGCAATCTTCTTTTTCTTCTTGAAGGCGAGCAATTCTATTTGCCAAAACTGTCATTCTACTTTGAAAATCTGCCATCTTTGTATTCATATTACTTATGCCATCGCCACTAGTTCCAATTAAATCACTTAGACCGGCCATAGGTTTGTACCCTTGTCCATTGAATGTTTTGTGTTCTTTTTTTATATCCTTTAAAGCGGCAATAATAGACCCTCCTTCTTTGGGATATATTTTTGTAAATACGACTTGGCGGTTGCAGGAACTATTTCTAAAATTTTTATAAATTCCTACTAAAAAACCAACAATAGGAGTTGTTGTTTTAATTCTGGAAGGATTAGCATCTGCATAGATGGTCATTTTGGTTTGATAGTCTTCAATAGCAACTCCATCATTTCCATACCCTTCGGTAATACCGTTTCGCCAAAACCAATCGGGAAGCATTTCAGGATAGTTAGGTAGTTCATTTATATCTGAAATAAAAGCCATATTATCGGCAATATTACCTACTATTAAATTGGAAGCAGCACCGGTGGAATGGCTAGGAGCAACGAAGGCTCTTTTTTGGTTATGAGAGACATCGTTTAAATAATAAATCATTTTCCCATCGGCAAACCATAAAGCACCATCAAAGGTAAAATCTTCATCTAATTCATGAGAATTTGGAAATTGATCCATCATCTCTTTAGGAATAAAAATTGATCCATCTGAAGTATTTACATAATAATCTGCAATGATTCTATTTAATTCTCCATCCTTTTCAGTTTCGATAATTGATTCTATCTTATAGTCAAAATTAAAAAGTCCGTTCAAATTTTCACTAGTAGGATTATCAGACATGGAACTTTGTGATGATACAGAAGCACATTGAGCATAACTTGTAATGTTTAGAGTAAACATTAAGATTGTTATTATAATATATTTTTTCATCTTTAGAGTGTTTTGGTGATTAAAATTTAATAAATTCTACTCGTCTGTTTTTTGCTTTTCCTTCGTTGGTTTCATTGCTTTCAATAGGTTCGCTTTCTCCTTTTCCAATTACCTTCATTCGTTTTCCAGCAATTGGGAAGTTATCACTTAAATATTCTTTTATAGCTTGGGCTCTTTTTTCAGAAAGGATTTGATTGGCATCTACACTTCCGTCGCTGTCGGTATGTCCAATAATTTTAATGTTAAGGGTAGGATTTTCTTCTAGCACTTTCCCTAAATCATCTAAAATTTTAAAACCACTTGATTTGATGGTCGCTTTGTTTATATCAAAGAGGATTTCATTTGTTTCAAAGTGTCCCGTTTCAAGCAAAGGATGTCTCATATCTTCACCAGCAATAGCAAGTCGTAAATTACTTATATAAAAATGTTCTTTCTCTAATCCTGAGGTATTGAAGGTTACAGAATTATACGCTACATCTCCAAATGCACGTGGAATATCCCAAATTTTTTGGTCGTTTAAATATACGCGTAATCTATTTTTTTGTCTCCAAAGAGCAACGTGTACATTATTTTTTTCAAGAATAAACTGGGTGTTGTTTTTAGTGTTGGCTATTATTTTATCATTATCTAAATACGTAATAATTTGTGTTTCGCCTTTGTATTCGAAATTTTTAGGTTTTAGACGTAGTCGCACTCCATTTGATCCGGTGCTAAATCGAGACCATTTAGTAAAGTCCTTTCTTCTATCTTTTGCTTCAATTATATTTAGGGTAATTCCGTCTGAATACCAATCAAAATTATCACTTACTGTTAGGTCAAATTCAAAGGTGCAATTCTCAGGTATTTCAGTAATACCATCTGGGGTATATTCTCCTAAATCAAACTGCAACCAACGAGTATCCTCATTATTAAAAGTGATTACTTCACCAGAAGAATTGGTGTTCCAAGAAACAGGAAAATCACCAATAACATCATTTTTAAAAGTATCGGTATAAAGGACTTTGGTTCCTGAAATAAAGTCTTTACTTGTTTTTACACTTCTATTGTTTGAGTTTTTATTATTAGGATTTGTAGTATCTTGATTAGAAGCCTCTTTGTTTTTGGAGTGTTTCTTTTTGTGTTTTTTATTTTTTTTATTTGGGTTTAGTATAGTATCCATAGCTTCTCCAGTTTTTTCAGTAGTTTTATTTACTATTTTTCGATCTACAGTTTCTTCTGCTGCATCTGCTGCTTTTTTACCTAAATCTTTCCAAAATTGAGCATTTACATTTGAAGAAGTTACAATTATTAGCAATACTATTATTTTTTTTAATGTCTTCATAATTATTATTTTTTAGTAAAATGAATACTTTTTAATACTTTATTTTTATGTACTATTTTTAATTTATAAAAACCAGTTTCTAAATTATTTATGTTTAGATATATTTTGTTTGTTGCAAGTTTTTCAATTCTCCCCTCATATTCTATTTTATGTTTCTTCATACATAATATATTACTCTAAATAGTTACTTTAAAACTAGTCTTATTTAGGGTGAAAATTATCATCAATTTTTTTAGATTTTGAAAACTAAAAATTCTATGGAGCTAAACTAATGTCTTCTTTTAAGGGTAGTTATAATAAATGTAACAAGAGCTATAATAAATGTAACACTGATTGATAATTATGGAAAGGAATATTGAATAAAGTATTATTCAGGTTGTTGTAAAAATAAACAAATTAAGAATGTTTATTTTTAGTGTATTCTGAGGGAGTACAATCAAACATTTTTTTAAAACATTTGCTAAAATACGCATGGTCGTTAAATCCAACGCTATACCCTACTTGCGATACATTTATTTCGGACTTTTTAAGTAGTTGAGCTGCGAGTTTTAAGCGTTGAGATTTAATAAATTCTGTAGCCGATAATCCTGTTAAAGCTTTTAGTTTTCTATGTAGTTGCATTCTGCTCATCCCCATTATATTACTAAAATCTGTTATGTTAAATGAAGATTCTAGCAAGTTACTATCTAATACTTTTTGAACGCGTCCTAAGAAAATTTCATCAATTGAAGTTACTGCAATATTTTTTGGTTTTAAAATTATTTCTTGACTATATCTTTCTTGTAATTTTTTACGGATATCAATTAAATGATTAATTTTAAGGTGTAGTAAATCTTCATTAAAAGGTTTCGTTATATATGCATCTGCACCGGTTTTAATTCCTTCAATTTCATTTTCTTCACCTGTTTTAGCAGTTAATAAAATTATAGGAATATGGCTAGTATGTTCATCATTTTTTAGGATGTTACATAATTCTACACCAGTTTTTTTAGGCATCATAATATCGCTAATTATTACATCGGGTATATGTTTTATAGCTAGATCGATGCCTTCTTGTCCATTTTTAGCCAGTAATATGGTATAGTTTTTTTTAAAGATATTGTACACGTAATTTCTTACGTCTTCTTCATCGTCTACCAATAACAGTATAGGATTTTCTGTTTCAAGATCCTCCACATTATTTTCAGAGTTATTTTTTATTTTAAGGCTTAAAGTTTGTTTTAATAATGGATTTTGTGAAACGTTTTCTTGATCATTAATTGTGTTTTCAATAAGCTCATTAACATTAAAAAACGATTTTTTAATAGGTAGGTTTACTGTGAAAATGGTTTCTTTATCGGGAATACTATTTACCGAAATTTTTCCGTGATGTAAGGAAACTAATTCTTTTACTAAAGCTAATCCAATACCAACTCCTTCTTTATTTTCATTGAGTTGATAAAAACGTTCAAAAATTTTAGTTTGCTCTTCAGCAGATAATCCAGGGCCAGAATTTTTTACTTCAAAATAAAAATAACTATCTTTTATCTGTGCAATGCAGTTTGTGACTCCTTTGTTAGGAGTGTATTTGATAGCATTGGAAAGTAAATTCAAAATAATTTTTTCTACTACATTTTTATCAAACCAAAAAGTTGCTGAAGTTAAATTATTATTGATATTATATTCAATTTCTTTCTGTTTTGCAGCATAAGTAAAACCATCTGTTAATGTCCCTACAAATGGTTTGAGATAATTGTTGGATACTTTTAATTTTAAATTTCCTGCTTCTATTTTTGAAATATCTAGTAATTGATCCACTAGGTTTATAAGTCTAGTTGAATTCCGTTGAATCATTTCTATGTTAGATCTTTCATCATCTGTAATTTCTTTTTTCTTTATTAGTTGTTGAATTGGTCCAGAAATAAGAGTTAATGGAGTACGGAGTTCGTGTGATATATTAGCAAAAAAAATGGACTTTGCTTTGTCGAGTTCTTTTAATTTTTGGTTTGTTATTTGTCGATTTCTATATAGAAAAAAGAAAATCAAACCTAACAAACTCGTAAAAATTATACCTGCAAGTAATGTATTGCGTTGATTTTTTTGCTGTTGTACTGCCAGTAGGTTTTGAGATTTTAGTAATGCTATTTCTTGTTCTTTTTGTTTTGTTTGATATTTTTTTTCGAGCTCCATCGCTCTTTTGTTGTTTTCATTTTCATAAATGGTATCTTTTAATAAAAGCGCTTGATACATATTTTCAAAAGCATTTTTATAATCTTTTTTTGCTTCATAGATATAAGCATAATCTTTATATAAATCTTTTTTTCTTCCATCACTAGAAAAACCAGTTTTATTAAAAATTACCGCAGCTGAATCTAAATAAATAAGTCCTTTGTTTGGGTTTTCTAATTTTCTATATAAGGTGCCAAAGCTATAATAGGCTTCTCCAATGAGAATTGAGTCCTTCGTTTTTTTTATTAATTGTAATCGTTTGTTATAATAATCAGTCGCTTTAGAATAATTTTTTAATTCCATTTCAATTGAAGCCATTGTATAATACAATTTGGACAAGTTTTTATAATCTTTTTTAGATTGATAATAAGGTAAAACTTGATAAATATAATTTCTAGCTGAATCTAAATGTTTTATTGGAAATTCTTCTTGCGACATAAATCCATGCCATTCGGCCAATCTATAAATGGCTTGATTTATTAATTTATTATCTTTTTTACTTTTTGCTAAATCTAATGCTTCTAGAATGTAAGTTTTTGCTTGTAGTACTCCTTCTAAAGTAAAAGTAAATTTGGAAACTTCTGAGCGATATATCTTAGACATAAAATACGAATCGTAAAGAGTATTATTTTGTGCGTATAAAGAATCTATTTTATTAAAATAAAGAATTGCTTGATCATCTTTTTTTTGCTTAAAATTTATTATTCCTTCTTGTAAATACGATTTGCTTAGTAAGCCTTGATCTTGAATATTAAACGCAATGAAAGCAGCATTTTTAGCAAAAATAAGACTTGAATCCCTGTCTTTGTTTTCTATTGTTTTGGAAATGTCTAGATTTAACTGTGCTTGAAATTTGTTAATTTGATTAGTGTTTAATTGAGATTTTAATGAATCTAATGAACTAGTAACTTGACCAATAGCAGTTAGGGGAATTAGAAAAAAGCAGAGAAAATAATTTTTTATAACAAACATAAAATAACTGATACTTTTGAACTTGTTAATCACCTATAAATGTAATAAAAAATCCCCAAACCAAAACATCGATTTAGGGACCGTCTTCTCCCGTAAGTTATCGGGGACTAAAAACCAACTTATTTAAAGACTACTTTTCCTTTTTCACTATGAGATTCCAATTAATATTAGCTTGTTTTTTTAGTTTTTCTCCTCCTTCTTCATTCCATTTTTCTAGGGTATCTACACCCCAGTTATCATAAAACAAATATAATTTGTTGTCGATTATTTGAAATGATTTCGGGTTTATTCCAATCTTTTCACCTTTTACAGCTACAGCATAAGCACAATATCCACCATATTGTGGTACGTACATTTCAGGATTTTCTTTGAAGGTTTTTAAGTTTTCTGAACTTACAAATTTGTATTTAGCTCCTTCAAATTCTGTAGTAAATTGGTCGTTTCCTTTTAAAGCTTCATTACTAAAATAAGCAACAACATCATATCCTTCAGCTATATATCCTTTTTTTAAATTAAAATTATCTTGTGAATGAAGGGAGTTAATAAATAACAAAAAAAATAGGGCAAAAAAAGGTTTCATGTGTTTTTCTAAAATTACTAAACAATGAGTCGTATAATTAATAGTTACTTACAATGACTTTTATAAAAAATTGGTCACTTCAGGATAAGGGATAAGGGAGCTAATTAAAAGAGCTATACTATCTTTTGATATAATGGTGATGCTAATTAAGATGGCTACCACCAATATGGCTACCGATACATTATTGTTTTGGATTTCTTTAAATTCGTGAATTCCAGGAGTAAGAACAGAAAATAAAAAAAATACAAAAGCATTAATAATCACAGATATTAAAAAACCGATAAGCAAATAAATACCTGAATATTTAATAATGTTAACAATATCTACACTTTCGGCTTGTGTAGTGGAAAGTCGAATCACATTTGTGATGGATGGTAATATTTCACTTAAAATAATACCTATAGAAAGAATCACTCCCGAAGTGAAAATAGTGAAAGCTAAATTGTCTCCTCGTAAATCGTGATCTCTAAAAAATAACCATTTTAATATTCTATAAGTCATAAAAATAATAATGACTGAAAACAATAAAGAAAGTACAATTTCAATAAGTGATAAGGTGAAAAGTTGTGTGTTCATAATTATGTTATTTGCTTGTTAATACTATGTCCCAATAATTAACATTATTAAAACTTACGGGTAAATCTCCAGCTTTATAATACATGGCGGTGGTTTCCCAAAGTGCGTATTTTTTACCATTGTGAACTTTAAAATACCCACTTGATGGAAGGTTGATGCCTATTATTGAATGTCTATAATAATCGCTGTTAACTATCGCAACATCATACTTAAAATGTTTTAAAATGCTATAGATAATAACGGTTCTGGTATCGCAATCTCCTTTTAAATTTTTAATAAATGAAACAGGGTTTTGGATACCATATTTAATATTTCCGATACAACAATCGGGGCACCCTTCTAGAATCGATTTCATACTATCTTCGTAATGATCTGTTGGACATTCACCTTGAAGTACAAACGAGTAAGGAATGTCTTGAATACAACTCACCACCATTTCTGCAAACTCCATCTGGTTTAACTTTTTTTCATTATTAATTTTGATAAAAGTTTCCATTATTAAATCTAAACTTGATGTGTCTGCTTGCTCTAAATAGTTGTAAAGACTTCCCCAAAAAGACTTGTTATTAGAAGTTGTAAATTGGTCTATGTTATTTTTTAAACGGTGATAATCATTTTCTCGAACACTTAAAGTACCTTCAAAATGATTTCCGTAGTTATCGATCCAATTTCGATTACTGCTATATAAAATAGTCGTGTCGTTTTCTTTAATAAGTTCTGTTTTGGTAGTTTCTTCCTCTTTATTAAAACTTATTTTTTCTGTGTTTGGTTGTATGTCATTCAAAAGGAAAGATAAGGCGAGTTTTAATCCGTAAAGGATTATGTAGATAGCAATTCCTGATCGAACTATGCTTTTTGAAGAAGATTTACCTAAAATTAATTTCAGAAATAAAACAGATCCTCCAATGGCAAGAAGTAATGAGATATTTGTTGAAAATGAAAAAACAACTTTAGTGATAATAAAACTAAAGGTTGACAACAGCCCTAAAACTATAAACCAAAGACAACCGTTATTTCCTTTTTTTGATTGAGGCATTATAAAACCATTAAATTACAACCGCGAATATCGCTGTCATCAAATCTACCTAAAATTTCGAAACTTTCATTAGGATATACTTTTCCTAAATCTTGAGTTGCGATAAACGAACAAGAATTGATATTGGCAAGATCGATGACATTGATCCCGCCTGTTTTGTTTTTTATTAAGGTCCTAGCATCTTCGGTATCACGAGTTAAGACTTTCATCCATGGTGGGCAGGTAAAAATCCCATTTCCTTTGGAATAGGCTTGTGAGAGAAGTTCGGTCATTCCGTATTCACTATAAATTTCTGAAACCCCGAAACCTTGTTTTAGTATTTGATGAAGTTCTTCTTTTATCATTTCTTTTCGGCGACCTTTCATTCCACCCGTTTCCATGATGATGGTATTTTTAAGTTGAAATTGTTTCATTTCCATCAAATCTAACAAAGCATAAGAAACACCTAAAAGGATTGTTTTATTTCTTGCATTCGTAGGAATAACAGTTTCTAGAAAATCTAACTTCTCAATTAAATCGGAAGTATTATTTAAATAGAATCCGCTGTTGGGGTTGTTGGTTTGTTTTATTAAATCGTCTACCATATACACCAATGAAGATCCTTCTCTTTCTAGATAGGAAGGTAATAAGGCAAGAATTGTGGTATTTTTAAGGCTTCCAAAAAATTGTTTGAACCCTTCCGTAAAGCTCTTTTTATATAGATTTAAATCTGAAATATAATGTTTACTTGTTATACTTCCGGTGGTGCCGCTACTAGTAAAAATGGTTTCATAAGATAGGTTTTCGGCTAAAACGTGATGGCTTTTGAAAAACTGAATGGGTAAAAAAGGAATGTCTTCAGTTTTACTAATTTCAGAAGGAATCACCTTTAGTAAATCACAAAACTCTCGATATACTTTTACATTTTGATATTGAAACTGAAATGTTTCTAAAGCAATTTTTTCAAACTCTTCAGAAGTCGTAATCGTAAAAATTTTGTTTTTTAAATTCATATGTCTATACTATTTGTTAAATCGGACATATGCTGTTCGCTATTAGTCATTATTATTGTGTGATAAAAATTTTAACATGCTAGTTTCACTTGATAAAAATAAATAAAAAAAGCTTCTGCGTTAACAGAAGCTTTCAATAAACTTAAAAAATAAGACTATCTAACTACTAATTTTTTAGTAGAAGAAACTCCATTTTGAGAAATTTGCATAATGTAAATACCACTTGTTAACTCAGAAATATTTAATCTATCTGAAGAAATAGTCGTGTTGATTACTTGTTTTCCTAATATATCGTAAACAGCTACGTTTTTGTCACCACTTGTTTGAGAAGTAATGTTTACATAACCGTTTGCTGGATTAGGGTAAATTGAAAATGTATTAGAGATAAAGTCATTATTTGCTAATATCCCATCAATCACAATATGATCTAAGTATAAAACTTCACTACCAGAGTTAGTTCTTACTTCTACAACTAACTGAGCTGTAATGTTACTAGGAAGGTTTACGGATCCATTTTGCCAAGTACCTTCAATTAAAAGGTCATTAATGTCAGATCCTTCTGTATTAAGTACATCGATTTCTGTACCATTTGTAAGGTCTTTTACATAAATACGCATACGGTCAGAACCTTCTTCGTTTAAAGTACCATCACCTTCATAACCAGTAACGTTAATATAGTAATCAATCCCTAGGGTAACTCCTGAATAACCTGTTAAGTCTACAGTGTCAAATTCAAGGATATAGTTTCCGTCAACATCACCAATTCCGTAACCTTTTGTTCCGTCAGTAAAAGCAGTTACGTCACCTGTAAAATCGGTTACACCAACCCAGTCTCCATCTGTAAGGCCATTAGTAGCAGCATCGTAAGGCGTATAACGTGCGTTAAACCCTAACTCAGTACCTGTAGAAGTAAAGTCTACTTCTGGTTCCCCAACATTATTAATTAGGTCGTGTGCTACAGCTGGATCTCCAGTATCTGTGTATTGAACACCAGGAGTAGTGCCTGGTTCTTCAAAACTTGTGAATCCAATAATTTGTGCAAAAGAAGCAGCTGATATTAATAAAGCTGCTAAAAAAGTAATTTTTTTCATAAAATTTGATTTTAATTTAATTATTAACAAATATAAAGAATAGGATAGATTAATCTGCTGATATTTATCACTAAAATGTTACCTAATTGTTAACAATTGAGCTTAATAGAATTTCGATACTATTTATAGAGTATCTTTATCGCCAGAAAATAAAAGTAGAGAATGGAAAAAAAAGATACTAAAATTTTATTGGTCGATGATGAACCAGATATTTTAGAAATAGTGGGTTATAATCTTTCCAATGAAGGGTACCAAGTTTTTACTGCAAAAAACGGAAAAGAGGCAATTTCTAAAGCCGAGAAACATCATCCTCATCTTATTATTTTAGATGTAATGATGCCAGTAATGGATGGGGTAGAAGCTTGTGAAAAATTACGTGCAATCCCTCAGTTTTCCGATACGGTTATTACATTTCTAACGGCAAGAGGTGAAGATTATTCACAAGTAGCAGGTTTTGAAGCTGGGGCAGACGATTATATTACCAAGCCAATTAAACCAAAATTATTAGTTAGTAAAGTGAAGGCTTTATTACGTCGCTATAAAGAATCTGAAGGTGATTCAACTATAATAAACGTTGGGGGCTTAGTTATAAATAGAGAAGAATATAAAATTATTAAAGATGATAAAGTAATTAATTTACCCCGGAAAGAATTTGAGTTATTAGCTTTATTAGCATCCAAACCCGGAAAAGTATTTAAAAGAGAAGATATTTTAAATCACGTTTGGGGAAACGATGTGATTGTTGGTGGTAGAACCATCGATGTTCATATTAGAAAATTACGAGAAAAAATAGGTGATGATAGCTTTCAAACGGTAAAAGGTGTAGGTTATAAATTTGTGGTTTAATGGAACGGATTTTTAAACGAACATATAAATTTGCATTTATCACTTCGATATCAATTACCATTTTACTTTCGTTAATAACAGGGTTGTTTTTTTATGTTCAGCAAACTTTTTATTTCTGGTATTTTATAATTGAAGTTGTTTTTACATTTATAGTATCCTTTGTGATTATTCAATATAGAGTAGAAAATTTTATTTATAAACGAATTAAAAAAATCTACGACGATGTTAGTATTTTAGATGGTTCCACATTAGGGCAACAAAAAATTACTACTAACATGGAAACCCTAACCAAAGAAGTAGAACAATTTGCCAGAAATAAAAAACTGGAAATTGAAGCTTTAAAAATTAGAGAAAACTACCGTCGTGAATTTATTGGAAACGTATCTCACGAACTTAAAACACCACTTTTCACAGTCCAAGGTTATTTAGAAACACTTTTAGATGGTGCCATTGACGATAAAAATGTAAGTAAAAAGTATTTAAAGAGAGCTTCAAAAGGGCTCGAACGACTTATATTTATTGTAAAAGATTTAGATATGATTACCAAATTAGAAGTAGGTGACCTGAATCTTGAAAAAGAAAAATTTGATATTATTGAGTTGGTAAAAAACGTTTTTGACTTGCTTGAAATGAAAGCTTCCAAACAGCATATATCTTTAACTTTCGATAAAGTTTATACTCAAAAAGTAATGGTTCGGGCAGATAGAGATCGTATTCAACAAGTACTTTCCAACCTAATTGTAAATTCTATTAAATACGGAAGAAATCAAGGAACCACCGAGGTGAGTATAGAATCTTTAATTATGAATAAAATTCTAGTCCGAGTAACCGATAATGGTGAGGGAATTAAAGAAGAAAAAATCCCGCGTTTATTTGAACGTTTTTACAGGGTAGACCAAAGTGGTTCTCGTGAACAAGGTGGAAGTGGTTTAGGGTTATCTATTGTAAAACATATTATTGAAGCTCACAACGAAACTATCTATGTGGAGAGTCAGTTTGGTATTGGGTCAGAGTTTTCTTTCACGCTCGAAAAGGCAAAATAGTTTATTAAAATTTCTCGTGCTTTTTAGCGATTTTAAACCTGAATAATTTTCATTTTTCTTCAATTTATCTAAGCTGAAATCTTTCTGCTCACAAAAAGGTACTAGGTTTAAATCAGACATTCTTTTTGCTAAATATTCCTGTTCAAATTGCCCTGGAGTTGGAATAAAAAACGCTTTTTTTTCTAAAGTTGATAAATCCATTAATGTCGTATATCCAGAACGAGCAATGATAATCTCGCTTTCGTTGATGGCTATTTCCAACTGAGTAGATTTCATGAAATTATAAATTGCGATGTTTCCTTTTTGATTTATTTTCTGCTCAGGTTCAACAACTCCTCGAACTAATAAAATAGGTTGTTTGTAATTTCCGAATTTTTCTATTAGTAACTCTTCTAGTAAACTACGTTGAGGTTCGGGACCTGATAATAACAATAAGTATTTGTATTTAATGGGAAGCCCAACCTTCTTCATTCTGCTTAAAACTCCAATGTATTTTAATTTTAAGTCAGTAGATATTAAGTGCCCTAATTCCCCACTTAAATTTGGGTTTCCTTCCATATCTGGAATCCAACATTCATCAAATTTTTGTATAATTTTCTGATGGGTTTTACTACTAAAAAACGTACTACTTCCAGATAAGACATTTAACTGGTGCGTTATATAAACCGAAGGAACTTTAGAGCTTCTTACTCCAAATCGGTTATCACTGATGATTCCTTGAATTTTCCCTTCAGAAACCAGTTGTTTGACAATTTTCTTTTCCGAAGAAATTGCTTTCTTAATTAGAGGAAGTTTCAGTAATAGTTTCCATTTAAAAAGACTTCCGTTTTTTGGATATTTAATACTGTAAGAAGGAAGTTCATTGCTTTCTAATTCAGGAAATTCTTTCCGAAGCAACTGCAAAGCACCATCATCTGAAGCGATAATAACGTTAAAGTTATTCTCTAAAAGCTCATTTATTATAGGAATACAACGAGTTGCATGACCCAAGCCCCAATGAAGTGGAGCAACTAAAATGGTTTTCTTTTTCGGCATAAAACAAAGGTAAGGTATTATTATTCCTTATTTTCGCAAAATAAAATGAAACGATTTTGGGAAGTAAAAATAAGTTAAAACGCTTTAAGGAAAATGAAACTTTTTCGAATGTAATTCAGCCGACTAGAGAAGAAGTTCAAAACAATTCTTTAGATTTAAAAGGAAACTGGAAACAAAATTTTTTTAAAAACAACCATCCGATTGTGTTGGAATTAGGATGCGGAAAGGGAGAATATTCGGTGAATCTTGCAAAAATGTTTCCAAATAAAAACTTTTTAGGAATCGATATAAAAGGGGCAAGATTTTGGAGAGGCGCAAAAACTGCTTTGGAAGAAAAGATTCCAAATGTTGGGTTTTTACGAACTCAAATAGAATTAGTCGATTATCTTTTTGAGGAAAACGAAATAGATGAAATTTGGATTACTTTTCCAGATCCACAAATAAAATATACACGTACCAAACATAGAATGACCAACCCAGATTTTCTGGATAAATACAAAAAAATATTAAAGCCTGACGGAGTTGTACATCTTAAAACCGATAGCGAGTATATGCACGGTTATACCTTGGGATTATTGCAAGGAATGGGTTTAAACATAGAATATGCCCATCACGATGTGTATGGAACAACCAATGCTCCAAAGGAAGTAACCAATATTCAAACCTATTACGAAGGTCAGTATTTAGAGATTGGTAAAAAAATCACCTATTTACGTTTCAATTTTAAATAAGTATCTTACATCGTTAAATTATAGCTTTTGGAAGTTTTTTACTATTTGTTTTTCGGAATTATTGGAGCAATTCTAGCAACTGTTTTGCCTGGATTGTTAAATATGTATTCTGCAAAAATTAGTATGACGGAAGGTAAAAAAAGAGCTTTTTTATTTGCTTCAGGTGTATCATTAGCGGTTTTAATAGAGACTTTAATAGCGTTGTTTTTTGCTCGGTTTTTAGATAAAAACCCAGAGATTATTGCGATACTTCAAAAAGTGGTTTTAGGAGTATTTATTAGCATGACTATCTATTTTTTTTTTATAGCTAAAGATAATAGAAAACAGCCTGTAAATGAGGTTGGGCACTCAAAAAGAAATCTTTTTTTTAGAGGCTTTTTATTAAGTATTATCAATCTATTACCTATTCCTTTTTGGGTGTATATAAGTATTACTTTCCGTTCGTTTAAATGGTTTGCTTTTTCGCAATTAAGCGTGATTGTTACGAGCGTTGGTTCGGCTATCGGGACTTTTACAGTAATGGCAATTTACATTTGGTTTTTTAGACCTAAAGAAAATCAGAAAGAAATAAATATAAATATGAATTACCTTATAGCTACTGTCACAACAATCGTTTCATTATTTACATTGCTTAAAATTATTAAAACCATGTAATGCCAAAAGAAACTGGTTTTTTTCAAAAAGTATATAAAGTAGCGGTTCAAATTCCCTACGGAAGAATAACATCTTACGGTGCCATTGCAAGTTTTTTAGGAAGCCCAAAAAGCGCTAGAATGGTTGGTTGGGCAATGAATGCGTCCCATTTAAATCCCGAGGTACCTGCACACAGAGTAGTAAACAGAAAAGGATTACTTACCGGGAAGCATCATTTTGAAGGCACCAATTTAATGCAACAATTATTGGAAAATGAAGGGGTTGAGGTGATTGAAAATCAGATCCAGAATTTTGAAGAATTATTTTGGAACCCTTCAAAAGAGCTTTAAAAGCTAAATTGTTTTTTATTCTTTATATTTATCGCAATGAAAAATTATATCATCATTTTTTTAGTTGCTTATTGCATTAGTTCATTTGCTCAAGACAAATCTACTCAAGAACAAATAAACGATCTCACCTTAAAAATTGAAAACTCTAAGGACAAAGAACGGGTAAAATGGATGGACAGTCTTACAAGTATTGTCTGGAGGAAGTCAGAATATAATTTTGATTCCCTTGCTATTGAAACCATCAAATACTCCTTAGAAAAAGATACTGCCGATGTAGCTGTATATCATATCGTAAACCGAATGTATTATTATACGGGAGCAAAAGGAGATTTAATTACTTCAGAAAAAATATTTTTAGAATTTGAAAAAAATCATATTTCAAAAGTTAAAAAACCTCGAAGATTAACTAACTTTTACAAAGCTGGAGGATTGCAATATTACAATATGGATCAATACGATAAGGCGATTCATTATTATGAAAAAGCGTTATTGTCAGCTGTAAAAACCACCGACTCTCAAGCGATTGGCGAGATTTATATGGGAAAAGGGATGGTGTATTACAGTCAAGGAAAATTGATGGAATCTTCTCAAAACCTTCAAAAATCTATACTTTATTTTAAATCTTCTGGAGGTGTTAATACTATTATTAATGTGAAGAATATAATGGTAAGTTTATATTCTGAAAATGGTTTTTATAAAGAAGCTGCAGAAGAAAGATTCGAAGTTTTAGCGTTAGCAAAACAAGAAGAACATCATTTGTTTCTTTCTCAAATATATTTTAATTATTCTGTTGAACTTCGAAATAAAGGTGAATTAAAAGAACGGGTTGCTTATGTAGATTCTTCTTTAATTGAAGTGGAACAATCCAGATACAAGAAATATTATAAGCCTATTTATTTGGCCGGAATGGTTATAGCTCAATCGGAATTAAATCATATTTCTGAAGCTCAAAAATATTGGATCCTTTTAGAAAAAGAAGAACGTAAAAATGCACCAGGGGAAACAACCGCTTTTTATAAAGAAGCAAAAATGCGTTTAGCATTTGCTAAAAAAGAGTATGGAAAAGCTTTGGTTTATGGTAATGATTATTACAATTATAAAACAGAAATAAAACAATTTGACGGTTTAGAAAATGCAGATCAATTTCTTGCAAAAGTGTATTCAATATTAAGAAATGATAAAAAAGCAAACGAACATTTAAGAAGTTATCAAAGACGAAACGATTCAATTACAGGCTTAAAAAAAGCAAAAGTATTATCGTATTATCAAACGCTTTACGAAACAGAAAAAAGAGATGCAAAAATAATAGAACAACAAAGTGAGATTACTCTATTAGATGCAAAAAATAGAATTAAAAATCAACGAATAGTATTTGGAGCTGTTGGGTTAATATTGGTTTTCATTATCATTTTTTCTATTCGCTCGTATCGATTTGCAAAGAAAAAACAATTGTTAGAACAACAATTTGCAAGAGATTTATTACAAGAACAGGAGAACGAACGAAAGAGAGTTTCCAAAGAATTGCACGATGGTGTGGGACAAAACTTATTGTTAATAAAGAATTCACTCACTTTAGATCCGGAAAAAACTCCAGAACTAATTGATAAAACCATCGAGGATATTCGATCTATATCTAGAAACCTTCATCCAATTCAATTAGAGAAATTTGGAATCACAAAAGCTATCGAGAATATTGTTGAAGATTTAAACAACCTTAGCACTATTTTCTTTTCAGATGAAATTGACAATATTGATCACTTTTTTCCAAAAGAAAAGGAAATTTATTTATACAGAATTATTCAAGAATGTTTTAATAATATTTTAAAGCATTCGGGAGCTTCCGCAGCAAAAATAAGTGTTGTGAAGGATCATAATAAAGTAACAATTACGATACAAGATAATGGTACAGGTTTTAATTTTGAAAAGAACAAAGACAAACAAAAAAGTTTTGGATTAAAATCATTACAAGAAAGAGTAGCCTTTTTAAAAGGAAATATTAGCTTTGATTCAGAAAATAATAAAGGAACTATTATTACCATAATTTCTTACAAATGATCCCCGAAAAATTAAAAATAGTAATCGCAGATGATCACCCTTTACTCTTGGAAGGGATTGTTTCTGTGATTGAAAAAGAGATTCCAGAGGTAGAAATATTTAAGGCAAATAATGGAGCTGAAGCATTGCAAAAAGTTTCTGAAATAAAACCAACGATCACAATATTAGACATTGAAATGCCTTTTTTAAATGGTATTGAAGTCGCAAAAAAAATTAAAGAAAGTAAAATTGACACCAAAATTATCTTTCTTACCCTTCATAAAGAAAGAAGCCTTTTCAATGAAATTAATAAAATGGATATTGACGGCTATATCTTAAAGGAATTTTCAATTTTGGAGATTAGTCAATGTATAAAAACCGTTCTTCAAGGTAAAAAATACTTCAGTAAAGAAATTGAAAGTTTTATTGAAGAACCGATTATTGATTTCTCCATTTTCACAAAATCTGAAATTAACGTACTAAAGTTAATCGCTCAAGAAAAAACTTCTAAAGAAATTGCAGAAATGTTATTTGTTTCCGTAAAAACAGTCGATTCTCATCGATATAATATATGTAAAAAACTCAATTTAAAACCCGAAAAAAACAGTCTTCTGAAGTGGGTTTTCCAAAATTCATCTATTCTCTAAGGGCTAACCCTTAGAAATATAAGGGTAACTCCCTATTGTAGGAATTGTAATAATATATTCTATTTGGAATAATATTCCTACAATGGTTGTAGGTCTTAAAATAAGGTCTAATTCTAACCAAATGAAACTTACTATTCTTACAATCCTATTTGGGGTTTTTAGCATTTCTATGGGAGCACAAAACCTTCAAAGATCATCTTTGGGAAGCAGTGGTTCTTCAACAGAAATCACAAGCTCAGACAACACCTACTATATTAGTCAGAGTGTTGGCCAGAACAGTGTCACAGGCACATTAATTAATGGAGAAAATACAATTCGACAAGGATTTCAGCAACCTCCTATTCGAGTTGAAATTATCGCAGATGACAATTCAGATTTGGGAGCTGTTGTTTTTCCAAATCCAGTAGAAACTTATGTAACAGTTCAATTTACAGAGGTGTTAAAATCGAATATTAATGTGATGATTTATGATATCACAGGAAAACTAATATTCGATACAAACAAAAACCCAACAAATACATTTAACCTAGATATGTCTTCATTTTCTTCAGGGATTTATTTGTTAAATCTAACATCTGGAAACAAAAAATTTACAGCACGATTAATTAAAAAATAATAGAAATGAAAAAACTATACATACTATTAATAATGAGTTCCATATTCAGTTTTCAGACTATATTTAGTCAAGAAATTATTGCTGAAACAGGAGTTTCATTTACCTCTTTTGAATTTAAAAATTCACAAGGTGTAGAATTGGATAATTTACAACCTACAACAAACAACTTTTTAACAATTGGTTACCGTCATAATGTGTTAAAAGAAATACTTCATATAGTTGGTGGGATAAGTTTTAATAAGTACGGAGCATTAGGGAGTAATGACAGTTTAAATCTTTTTTATGAATGGGAAACCAGCTACTTAGCAATAAATTTAGGTTTAGATCTAAAGGTGTTTAGCACAGAAAAATTAGCTTTTTACCTTAGAGGTACAGCTTCTTCAGAATTTTTATTACAAGGAATACAAACATTAAACAATCAAGTTTTCGATTTAAAAGGAGTGGAAGAATTTGATAGCACTAACTTCTTTTTTAGAGGCGGAGCCATCGTGGAATATAACATTTCAGAAACCCTTTCCATATTCACACAATACAAATATGGTCAAAGTATCGAAAATGGTGATGCAGAAAAATTGAAATACAAATCAAGTGAAATTGGACTAGGACTAGTAGTAAAACTTCACTCTAAAATCACTTCAGAAAAAGAAGACATAGAACAAGAAACAACTAACACTAAATAATTTAATTATGAAAAATTTGTACATTTTAATAGCAATGCTATTTATTTCGGCTGCAACTTTTGCACAAACAGATGGTATAAGTTATCAAGCAGTAATTTTAAACCCTAATTCACAAGAATTACCAGGAGTAGATGCTTCAGGAACTATTTTGCCAAACACAGCAATTAGTATTCGTTTTACAATTACCAATGAAAACGGAGGGATAGATTATCAAGAAACTCAAAATACTACGACCGATTCTTTTGGAATAATCAACCTTTTTATTGGTGAAGGGAATCAAACAGGAGGAGAAATTTTCACAGAAATTAATTGGGACGGAACACCAAAAAACTTGGAAGTTGATATCGATTTTAATGGTGGTAATAGCTTCATTTCACTCGGAAATCAAAAATTAACATTTATACCTTATGCGTTTCATAGAAATATAAACGCTACTGGTGATTTAAATGTAGATGGGAACACCATTTTTAACGGTAATTTTATTGTAGAAGGAATCACAACTTTTAATAATGACCTTATTATTGAAGGGATTATGACACTCAATAACGATTTAAATGTAAATGGAAATACAACTTTCGATGGCGACACACAAATCACAGGAACTTTGGGAGTACAAGGTGCAACCAATTTAGATGACGAATTATCGGTTGAAGGAGTTTCGCATTTAAACAGTGATTTAAATGTTAACAATGAAAGTAACACAAATCTTACAGGAGCTTTAAATGTAGACGGACAAACAAATTTAAACAACCAATTAATAGTTCAAGGAAATACCGTTTTGAATAATCAAGTAGATATTACGGGAAATACAAATATGAGCGGAAGCTTATCTGTTGCTGGGATTTCAAATTTGAATGATGAATTAAATGTTACCAATGCTAGTTCCACCAATCTTTCGGGAACTTTAACTGTGGAAGGGTTAACCACTTTTAATAATGGTTTAGTAATTGAAGGAGAAACTATAATAAATAATAATTTAACAGTTACAGGAAATACTTTAATTGAAGGTGATTCTGAAGTGTTAGGAAATTCTACAGTAGGTTTAAATTTAGTAGTAAACGGAATTACCAATCTTCACGATGCCTTAAAAGTTGATAATACAAGTCCTACATTTTTAACAGGAACTTTAAATGTAGATGGTGTAACAACTATTAATAATGACTTTAATGTAAATAATAATAGTGCTTCAGTGTTAACAGGAACACTTGATGTAGATGGGAAAACAACAATAAAAAATAATTTTAGTGTAACTAATGAAGGGTTAACTTATTTATCTGGAATATTGAAAGTTGATGGAGTTTCAAATCTAAATAATGATTTAAACGTAATAGGAAAAACAAATTTAGAAGATGAGTTTAATGTAAATAATTCAAGTGTTTCTAATCTTTCAGGAGTGTTAAATGTAGAAGGGGTTTCAAATCTAAATAATGATTTAAATGTAATAGGAAAAACAAATTTAGAAGATGAGTTTAATGTAAAT
>JASFZG010000165.1:0-11189 GCA_046055745.1 Flavobacteriaceae bacterium
CTTTTTTATAATTATATTCCATTAAAATAAATTTTCCGTTGATTGTAGCACGATAAGAGCTAATTCCGCTTAAATCGTCAGTGATTTTAATCTTTAATGTTTTGTTTTTACTTACCCATTTTTTATTCTGAAAATTAACAGGTTTTATCGTTGGAGCTGTAGTATCTGCAACTAAAACAAATGATCCGAGTATTTTGGTTCTTGCAGAAAGTTTATTGCCTTTTCTGGTAGTGAAATTATAATATGGATCTCCTTTATAGTTTAATCTTCCAATATATAATCTGTCAATATCCTCTCCTTTATAATTTGATATATCTGTAGAAATAGTAATGTTTTTATGTAAAGGAATTACATCTTTATGAAGTTTTAGTGTGTCTCCTTGCGCTTTAATATTTAAATAGGTGTTTTCGTAAAGGCTATTTGCTGGAATATATACACTAAATTTACCTTTTGTAATAGATGTGCCTTCGTTGGCATAAATAAAATCGATAGTTTTAGTACTGTCTCTTGGCTTTAATATTTCTTGTTTCTGACCATTAATAGGAATCTGAACCTTAATAACGTTTCCTTTAAAATCAGACACCTCTATAGTATAAGTAGAAGTTAAATTGTTTTCGATGACAATGTAACCTTGCATATCTTCATTTTTAATAATACTTAAAGGGTTATTTGGTTCTCTAAAAAGTTTCTGTATACGACTTCTATTGTTTTTAAAATATGCATAGTCAATATACCTGTTAAGGTAGCGAGTTTCAGCAAATGAAAATTTTTCAAAACTAACTTCAAATTTTTCAATACCATTACAGAAAGATTTAATTTTATAAACCCCATTTTTATTAGAAGCGCCATTTTGTTGATCGTGGGTGGATACTCCAAAGCCAATTTTACCAAAGGCGGTGATGTTTTCAGTTTTATAAGACCCGTCTTTCTGAAGGATTAATCGAAGTTTTGTAGGGTTCTGAGATTGATTGATCTGAGCATCTTTACTTAAAGGGTAAGCAAATACACTACTAATTATTGGTTTTTTAGTGTCGGGAATTTCAATACCAAAAAGCAAAGGATTCATAGGTCTAGAATTTGCATCACGTATTTCAAAATGAAGATGAGGGCCACCACTACTTCCACTATTCCCAGTATAGCCAATTAAATCTCCCTTCTTAATAGGTATTTCTTTGGCTTCAGGAAATAATTCTATTTCGTATTTTTCTTTTTTATATTGTATATCCTTTACAATATGTTGAATACTGTCTCCATATTTTTTTAAGTGAGCATAAACAGTACTATAACCATTTGTGTGTTTTATATAAAGTGCTTTTCCGTAGCCATAATGCGAAATTTTAATTCTACTTACATATCCATCGGCAGGTGCATAGATAGGAATTCCCTCGCGTTGTTGAGTTTTAATATCGAGCCCGCTGTGAAAATGATTGCTTCTAAGTTCGCCAAAACTTCCTGCAAGAATTAAAGGAATTTCTAATGGATTACTAAAATAATTAGTAGGAATACTGTCTTGGGCAAAAATAACTCCACTAAAAAAATAAATAAAATAGCTGTAAAACTTCATAGAGTAAAATTAAGTATATGCTATAAATAAAAGGGGAGAAGAAACTATTTTAATTAATAGTTGTTCAATAATACAAAATTAATTTGATTTTAATTGGCTTTTTGGCATTCGATTGTTAACTTTGTAAACATAGTATTGAAATAAATTTTAATGAGCAATCTTTCAGAAATTGTTGATTCTCTTGAAAATAGGGTTAGCAACTTACTTCAGAAATATAATAATCTGAATGACATAAAGCTAAAACTAGAAGAAGAATTAGCGGTTTCGAAGACAGAACAAGGTCAATATAAGGTTGAAATTGAAAAATGGAGAGAAGAATGCAATACATTAAATTTAGCAAATTCAATGCTTGGCAGTAATGAACATAAACGAGAAACAAAACTCAAAATAAACGAATTGGTTCGGGAAATTGATAAATGTATTACCCAGCTTTCCGAATAAATTTAAAAAATGTCAAACCAACAAAAAATAAAACTATCGATTGCAGACCGAGTATATCCATTAACAACAACTCCAGAGCAAGAAGAAGGGCTTAGAAAAGCAGCTAAAAAGATAGAAGAAATGATTAAAAGGTTTGAAAAAAGTTATGCCGTTAGAGATAAACAAGATGTTTTAGCAATGTGTGCTTTACAGTTTGCAACTCAGGTAGAACAAAAACAAATAGATAAAACAGAAGATAGCCAACATATTGAAGATAAATTAAATGTTTTGAATCAGATGTTGCACGATTTTTAAAATCGTAACGTTCTTTAAATAAAAAGGTTACTGCCTACATTAATACTATTTTTGGTAAACTCAACGCGAATTCTTTAAAAAGGGTGAGTTACAGTTGTAAAAGCGAGCCGTGTCCGCCTAAGGTGGAGAGCGGATACTTGATCAGCTTATTAGCCCTAAACTTGTTTTAAGGAGTTTATACAAAACCCGGCTATTAATGTAGGCTTTTTTATGAATATAACTCAAGTATTTTTTTACTTGTTTTAAAACCAACTAACAACAATGGACCAAACAATCATACTCGTTATAGTAAGTGTAGTAGCATTAATCGTAGGATTTGTTATTGCAAAAGTACTAGAGAAAAATAAGGCCTCTCACATAATAAAATCAGCAAAAAAACGGGCTACTACTATTACAAAGCAAGCAGGAAAAGATGCTGAATCTTTGAAGAAAGATAAAATGCTTCAAGCAAAAGAAAAGTTTTTAGAACTAAAAGCAGAGCATGAACGTGTTATTTTAAATAGAGATAAAAAAATTATTGAAGCTGAAAAACGTACTCGTGATAAAGAATCTAAAGCAACAAGCGAATTAGCAAAAGCAAAAAATGCGACTTTACAATATGAAGCTAAGAAAAAAGATTATGACGAGCGTCTTTCTTTCCTAGATAAAAGACAAACAGAAATTGATAAAATGCATCGCAGACAAGTAGAGCAATTAGAGGTAATCTCTAGTTTATCTGCTGAAGATGCCAAAGCTCAGTTATTAGAAAGTATTAAAGATGAAGCCAAAACAGATGCGATGGCTTATATTCAAAATTCTTTAGAAGAAGCGAAACTAACAGCACAACAAGAGGCTAAGAAAGTTATTATTAATACTATTCAACGTATTGGAACCGAAGAAGCAATTGATAATTGTGTGTCAGTTTTCAACTTAGAAAGTGACGATGTAAAAGGTAGAATTATTGGTCGTGAAGGTAGAAATATCCGTGCAATTGAAGCTGCAACAGGAGTAGAGATCATTGTAGATGATACTCCAGAAGCGATTATTATGTCTTGTTTTGACTCAGTTAGAAGAGAGATTGCAAGATTATCATTACATAAATTGGTGACAGATGGTCGTATTCATCCAGCTCGTATTGAAGAAGTAGTTAAAAAGACGACCAAGCAAATTGAAGAAGAGATTAAAGAAGTTGGTAAACGTACTGTGATTGATTTAGGAATTCACGGTTTACACCCAGAATTAATAAAAGCGGTAGGTCGTATGAAATTCCGTTCTTCTTATGGACAGAATTTATTACAACACTCGCGTGAAGTAGCGAAACTTTGTGGTGTGATGGCTTCGGAATTAGGTTTGAATCCAAAACTAGCTAAAAGAGCAGGCTTATTGCACGATATAGGAAAAGTTCCAGAAACGGAAACAGAACTTCCTCATGCATTATTAGGTATGCAATTGGCAGAAAAATTTGGTGAAAAACCAGATGTTTGTAACGCGATTGGAGCCCATCACGATGAAGTTGAAATGACGAGCTTATTATCACCTATTGTTCAAGTTTGTGACGCAATTAGCGGAGCAAGACCAGGAGCAAGACGCCAAGTATTAGATTCTTATATCCAACGTTTAAAAGACTTGGAAGATGTAGCTTTTGGATTTAAAGGTGTAAATAAAGCTTATGCAATTCAAGCAGGTCGTGAGTTACGTGTGATGGTTGAAAGTGAAAAAGTAAGTGATGATAAAGCAGCAGAATTATCGTTTAGTATTTCACAGAAAATTCAAACTGAGATGACCTATCCAGGTCAAGTAAAAGTTACGGTAATTAGAGAGACTCGTGCGGTGAATATTGCAAAGTAGGAAGCTATAATTTTGATGTTTGTGACTCATTATCTTGTTTTGCTTTAACGAGCTAAGATCCCGATGTTAGATTTATAGTATTAATTTCTGAACTAAAGGCATTAATCTTTGTACTCTTAGCTGCATCAAATTGTAAAAAAAACACCTGTTAATTGGAGTGTTGGTACTTTACTAAATAAAAAAACTATCTTTTTAGATAAGCTTAGTAATATAATTATATCCTGTTTTGAAATAGAGATAACTAAAATTTGGTGTAATGAAACTCACAAAAATAAAGTGTGTACAAAGCGTACTCGCTTTTTTTAACTTCAACTAGTTGAAGAAGCCGTGCAATAATTCCCCATAAAAACTCGTCGGTAAATAAATCTTCTTTCTTACTGTATAAAATTTAAAAATAATAAAATAAAAAATAGCTTGAGTCTGAACCCAAGCTATTTTTTTAAAGCCATACAGTTTATGAGATAGTCTAAATCAATCCATCTATCACTTCTCTTATTTCAGTACTTGAAGGTCTTGGAGCATCAGAGTTGATGATGTTTCCTTCAGCATCGATTAATAAAAATCTTGGAATTCCTTTAATTCCGTAGTCTTCTACAAACTTAGATCTCCAATCTTTATCTGCCATAAGTTGGTAACCGCCTAATTCTTTTTCAGTAACCATCGTTCTCCAAGCATCATAATTTTTTTCTTCATCAATAGAGATGCTTACAAAAGCAATTTTTTTTCCGTGGTAATCTTTATCCAATTCTTTCAAGAAAGGAATTTCTCTTTTACAAGGTGCACACCAAGTTGCCCAAACATCTACATAAACCACCTTCCCTTTTAGGTCTGCCAAGCTAGTTTCACCACCTTTATGGTTCTCGTAAGTAAAAGTAGGAGACGTTTTTCCTGGAGTTAATGTTTTTAATTGTTCGTAGCGTTTTGTTAATCTTGCTAAGTTCTCAGAAGTTGGATTTACAGTTTTGTATAAAGTATAAACTTCCTCTAAAGAGTTGTCTGCTTTCATTCCATAACGCAAGTAATTTGTCATTAACTCATCTTTTTCATTTCCGTTTGGCACATTGTCATTGATTGCTTGTAAGTATGCCAATGCTTCAGAAAAACCTTCTTGTTCTTTTACAACATTTGCTATTCTGTAAAAATGAGTTTCTAATAAAGACTTATATGCTTTAGATGAATTATAGGCTTTCATATCTGAATAATCCACATCTTTTAGTGCATCATAAAAATTTCCTGAAACTGCAAATTCATTATCTTTCACAAAATAACGATAGTATTCTTGGTAATTTTCAATATTATTAAAATGAGCGTATTCTAATTCTTTAGATTCTTTTGCAATAAAATCTTCTGAAACACCTTCAGTAGCGTTTAATAATAATTTATAAGAGTCGTTTAATTTATCTATTTCAGTAAGAAAACCAGCTTCCGGTAGAGAATACATTTTATCTAATTCCATTCCTTTTTCTGAAAGCAAATATTTAGCAGCCAAATAATTATTTTCTTTTGACAAGTTTCCTGTATATACAAGTGATTCGTCAAACTCTTTTGTGTTAATTGTAACGCCAACAGTTGCTCCTTTTGTTAAGTAAACAGGTGAGCTTTCACGCCCAACACGCATCGTATAATAACCGTTATTTGTTATTTTTAATGTATCGGCAAAAGTTCCGTTTTCTGAAATAGCAAGTTCTTTATCAAAACCATTTCCAAATATTTTAACGCTATTAGCATTCGCATTTTCAACGGTTCCATTAAATAATACGTAATTTGGTTTTGCTTCTTCTTGACAAGAAAATAAAGAGATGGCAACTAAAAGTAATAGTAGGTTTTTCATTAGATTGTTTTAAATTTTCGCTAATGTACTATAATATTTATTCCACAAAAAAAATAACATTAATCTTAACATGGAATTAGTATTTTTGTGCCCTCAAAAATGTATATTTCAAGATGTCAAAAACTCATTATATAAGTTCCGAATTACTCGATTTACCAAAAATTAAATCGATTGTTGAAGAAAATAAACAATTAGCTCTTTCTGAAGAAGCTACCTTAAATATTAAGAAATCTAGGAACTTTTTAGCTTCGAAAATAGATAATAATGACACACCAATTTACGGTATAAATACTGGTTTTGGTTCTCTTTATAATGTGAAAATTGCATCGGACGATTTAAGTCAGTTGCAAGAAAATATAGTGATGTCTCATGCTTGTGGTACTGGAGATTTGGTTCCGAAGCCAATTATTAAGTTAATGTTATTGCTGAAAATACAATCGTTGAGTTATGGTTATAGCGGAGTTCAATTAGAAACCGTACAACGATTAATCGATTTTTATAATTTAGATGTACTACCAGTTATATATGAATTAGGATCTTTAGGTGCTTCGGGTGATTTAGCTCCTTTGGCACATTTAGCTTTGCCATTAATAGGAAAAGGAAAAGCATACTATAATAATGAAGTCGTTGAAGCAGAAGAAATTCTAAAACAAAATAACTGGCAACCTGTAAAATTACAGGCAAAAGAAGGATTAGCCTTACTTAACGGAACACAATTTATGAGTGCTTACGGTGTGTATTGTTTATTGAAAAGTCATAAGTTATCATATTTGTCAGATTTAATTTCTGCGGTTTCTATCGATGCTTTTAATTGTAATATGAGTCCTTACGATCCATTGGTGCATTTGGTACGTCCTCATCGTGGTCAGGTTAAAACTGCAGAGCGTATTTTGGAGTTATTAGAAGGAAGTGAAATAGGTAAATCTGAAGGAAAATCTGTTCAGGATCCGTATTCTTTCCGTTGTATTCCACAAGTACACGGAGCTTCAAAAGATACTGTTGTCTTTGTTACCAAGACTTTTAAAACTGAAATTAATTCGGTTACCGATAATCCTAATATTTTTATTGCTGAAGATAAAATTATTTCAGGCGGAAATTTTCACGGACAGCCACTGGCATTGGCATTAGATTTTTTGGGAATTGCTATGGCTGAATTAGGAAATATCTCAGAAAGAAGAACTTACCAATTAATATCTGGACTAAGAGAATTACCTGCTTTTTTAGTGAAAAATCCTGGCTTGAATAGTGGATTTATGATTCCGCAATATACTGCTGCGAGTATTGTAAGTCAGAATAAACAATTAGCTTCACCGGCTTCGGTAGATTCTATTGTTTCTTCTAATGGGCAAGAAGATCACGTAAGTATGGGCGCTAATGCTGCCACAAAATGTTTGCGAATTGTAAATAATTTGGAACGTATTTTGGCTATTGAGTTAATGAATGCTTCACAAGCGCTTTCGTTTAGAGAGCCTTTAAAATCTTCAGAAGGAATTGAGGCTTTTGTAAAATCATACAGAAGTGATGTGCCAATTATTGAAGACGATCGAATTCTAGCAATCGATATTGAAAACACAATTACTTTTTTGGATACTTTAGTAATTGATAGTGAAGTGCTATTTTAATTATTCACAAATTATTTAATTGCATCTTCAAATATTAATAAATTGTTTAAAGGATTTTTTGTAAAATATTTTCTTTATTTGAGCATTAGACAATGCTAGTTTATTATCTGAAACTACTGCAAAGGAAACTAGGTTCTCAATTTTTGAAGTTTCTGTATAAATTCTTAGATCTATAGAGTAAGAAAGGATCCTGCGTGTAATATATCCAATTTTTTATTTATAAAAACTAATAGCATTGATTTGGGAAACCTTGACAATGGCACAATCAGGAGCTATGGGTTTGGTGAGTTCTTGGCATTTCTGAATTGATTCCTCTGTAAGTAGTAATTCTTCTTCAATTCTAGATTTTATTTGTTCTTTTTGATTCATAAAAAAGTAGCATCAATAATTTTATAAAGATGCTACTTTTTATTTAAATCTGTAAAAAAGATTAAGACTCCTTTTTCGTCTTTTTCTTAATAATTTTGATTGTCAGTTCATTTTTCTTTTTATCAAGATCCATAGAAATACTATCACCTTCTTTTAGTTTTGTATTGATGATTTCTTCTGCTAAAGCATCTTCAATATACTTTTGAATAGCCCTTTTTAAAGGTCTAGCTCCGTATTGTTTGTCGAAACCTTTATCAGCAATATAATCTTTTGCAGCAGTAGAAAGTTTTAAATGATAACCAAGACCATCAATTCTGTTATATAATTTAGATAATTCAATAACAATAATCTTATGAATATCGTCTCTATCTAATGCATTGAAAACAACAACATCATCAATTCTATTTAAAAACTCTGGAGCGAATGTTTTCTTTAAAGCATTTTCAATTACACTTTTTGCGTGAGCATCCGCCTGACTTGTTTTAGCAGAAGTTCCAAAACCAACACCTTGACCGAAGTCTTTTAGTTGACGAGAACCAATATTAGAAGTCATAATAATAATGGTATTTCTAAAATCGATTTTCCTTCCTAGACTATCCGTTAAAAACCCATCGTCTAATACTTGAAGCATCATATTAAATACATCTGGATGTGCTTTTTCTATTTCATCTAAAAGTATAATAGAGTAGGGCTTTCTACGAACTTTCTCGGTAAGTTGTCCGCCTTCTTCATAGCCTACATATCCCGGAGGAGCACCTACCAAACGAGAGATAGCAAATTTTTCCATATACTCACTCATGTCAATACGGATTAAGGCATTGTCTGAGTCAAAAAGCTCTTGCGCTAATACCTTGGCTAACTGCGTTTTACCAACACCTGTTTGACCTAAAAATATAAATGAACCAATTGGCTTATTTGGATCTTTTAATCCAGCACGATTACGTTGAATAGCCTTCACCACTTTAGTAACTGCTTCGTCTTGACCAATCACTTTTCCTTTGATGCGATCTGGTAAAGCGGCAAGTTTGGTACTTTCGGTTTGTGCGATTCTATTAACTGGCACTCCTGTCATCATCGACACTACTTCGGCAACATTAGCTTCCGAAACTGTTTCACGATGTAATTGCGATTCTTTTTCCCAAGTTTCTTGTTCTATTGCAAGTTCTTTCTCTAGATTTTTTTCATCGTCACGTAATTTGGCAGCCTCTTCATATTTCTGCTTTTTGACTACCGAATTTTTAAGTTCACGTACTTCTTCTAATTGTTTTTCAATTTCCAAAATCTTCTCTGGAACGTGAATATTTGTGATATGAACACGAGATCCTGCTTCATCTAAAGCATCGATTGCTTTGTCTGGTAAAAAACGTTCCGTCATATAACGGTTAGTCAGTTTTACACAAGCATCAATTGCTTCATCTGTATAGGTTACGTGATGATGTGCTTCGTATTTATCTTTTATATTCTGAAGTATTTCAATAGATTCCTCCACCGAAGTTGGCTCTACAATTACTTTCTGAAAACGTCTTTCTAAAGCTCCATCTTTTTCAATATATTGACGATATTCATCTAAAGTAGTAGCACCAATACATTGCAGTTCACCTCTTGCCAAAGCAGGTTTAAACATATTGGAAGCGTCTAATGAACCCGTTGCTCCACCCGCACCAACAATGGTGTGAATTTCATCTATAAAAAGAATAATATCATCATTCTTTTCAAGCTCATTCATTACGGCTTTCATCCGTTCTTCAAACTGACCACGGTATTTTGTACCCGCAACTAAACTTGCTAAATCTAACGTAACTACTCGTTTGTCGAATAAAATACGAGATACTTTTCGTTGTACGATTCGCAATGCTAAACCTTCAACAATAGCAGATTTACCAACTCCAGGTTCACCAATTAAAAGAGGGTTGTTCTTTTTTCTTCGGCTAAGTATCTGGGAAACACGTTGTATTTCTTCCTCTCGACCTACAACAGGATCTAATTTCCCTTCAGTGGCTAGATAGGTTAAATCCCTTCCGAAGTTATCTAAAACAGGAGTTTTAGACTTTTTATTTGCTTTAGTAGGGCTTCCTGCAAAAATATTTTCTTTCCCTGGTTGCTCTGAAGGTAAATCATCATCGTTCGGAAATGATTCAGAAGTTGGGCTTTCTATAATGTCTTCATCGTTTGAAATCAATAATTTAAATTGATCTTTTACGCCGTCATAATCTATGCTCATCTTGTTTAATAATTTAGTAGTAGGGTCATTTTCATTCCGTAAAATACACAAAAGTAAATGTGCTGTATTGATAGAAGAACTCTGAAATAGTTTTGCTTCTAAAAAAGTGGTCTTTAAAGCTCTTTCCGCTTGACGTGTTAAATGAAGATTTTTCTTTTCATTTTCCGCAGAAATCATATTCGGATTTGCAGGACTTAAGATCTCTACCTTTCTACGAAGGTGATTTAAATCCACATCCAATGTATTTAAAATAGAAACTGCTTTTCCGTTTCCGTCACGAAGCAGTCCCAACATTAAATGTTCGGTACCTATAAATTCGTGTCCCAAACGCAATGCTTCCTCTTTACTGAAAGCAATTACATCCTTTACTCTTGGTGAAAAATTATCGTCCATATTGTATAAATCCTAAGCGTCTAAAAATAGTATAATTACTTTAATAATTCAAAAACTATACCCTATAAGGTGAATAGTAGTAAAAGGACAAAAAAACTTACGAATATCAAAACAATAAAACCGATAGTTATTAACGGTTTTAACCCTTTTTTTTGTTAATAAAATAGTGAATTTTTGACTGTTTTTTTATGCTTAGAAATATACAAATAATGTATCTTGCTTTTTTAGAATTATAACTTAAAATTTAAAGAAAATATTTATGGCTGAAGGCGAAAAGTTAATCCCTATTAACATTGAGGATGAAATGAAATCAGCTTACATTGATTATTCAATGTCAGTTATTGTGTCTCGTGCACTACCAGACGTAAGGGATGGTATGAAACCTGTACACAGAAGAGTTTTATTTGGAATGCACGAATTAGGTATTAGAGCTACAGGCGCTCATAAAAAATCGGCAAGAATTGTTGGAGAAGTATTAGGTAAATATCATCCACATGGTGATACTTCTGTGTACGATGCGATGGTTCGTATGGCTCAAGAATGGAGTTTGCGTTATATGTTGGTCGATGGACAAGGAAATTTCGGTTCAATTGATGGTGACAGTCCGGCTGCCATGCGTTATACGGA
>JASFZG010000166.1:0-5640 GCA_046055745.1 Flavobacteriaceae bacterium
ACGGTTAACTTTTGTTTTTAGATTCTTAGAGGCAAAAGTCTTCGACAAGCTCAGACTGACATAATATTTGGTTATGTAGCACTTAATTTGGTGCTGTGGATTTTTAATTCTAATTTTTGAGATACTAAGTTTAGCTGAGGAGAGTGACGGTTTAGTTTTGTTTATAGATTCTCAGAGGTAAAAGTTTTCGACAAGCTCAGACTGACATTGCGTATTAAGCCAACTATAAAAATCCTTAATTCAAATCTAAAGGAGCTTGTTGAAGTTTACATCTTTTGAAACTTTAAAACATACTTTCATTGAAGTGCAAATTTATATTTTCTCAAAATCAACAGCTACTACTTTATATTCAGGCGTTAAGGTTTCTTTATCGCCAACATTTCCAGTAATTAAATTGATGAAAATTTCTGGCTGGTGAAATGTGGTTCTAACTACTCCTGGTTTTACCGTATAATTTAATTTAACGGGAATATTGACACTTCCTCTATCTGAAAAAACACGAACAGCATCTCCTTCTGAAATTCCTTTTATACCTGCATCTAGCGGATTAATTTCTAAATAATCATTTGAAGATATTTCTTGATTCGCGGTTCTGCGTGTCATAGTTCCAGAATTATAATGCTCTAATTGACGGGCAGTTGTTAAAATAAATGGGTATTTTTTTCGATGTTCAACAAGTTCTGGAGTTTCTTCAAAATCAAAATGGTGAAAAGTTCCTTTTCCCTTCTTAAAAGCTCCGTTGATATGTAATATTTTGGTGTCTTTACCATTTTCCAAAACGGGCCATTGCAATCCGTTTTTACCTAAACCTTCCCAAGTTACACCTTTCATAAATGGGATAACATCTGCAATTTCTTCTACTATTTTTTCAGCATCATAAAGTTGACCTGTAGGTTGCTGATAACCTAATTTTTGCATCATATCAATAATTATTTGTCCATCCGATTTACAATTTCCAATAGGATCTATAACTTTATTAACACGTTGTACTCGGCGTTCGCCATTAGTAAAGGTTCCATTTTTTTCAAAATAAGAAGCAGCTGGTAAAACAACATCCGCCATTTCAGCAGTGGCACTCATAAACAATTCTTGAACTATTAGTATATCAAGTTTTTCAAATGCTTTACGTATATGGTTTGAATTTGGATCTGTCATTAAAGTATCTTCGCCCATAATCCAAAGTGCTTTAAATTCACCTTGAAGTGTGGCATCTAACATTTCAGGAATTTTTAAACCTTCGTGAGTTGGCATTTTTTTTATGCCATATTTTTTTGCATAGTAGTTTTGAATTTCAGGTTTATTTATATCCATATATCCGGCACCTTGGTGTGGCTGAACGCCCATATCGGCAGCACCTTGAACATTGTTTTGCCCACGTAAAGGATTTAATCCAACGCCAGACTTACCAATATTTCCTGTCATCATGGCTAAATTTGAAAGTAGCATTACGGTTTTACTTCCTTGATAGTGTTCTGTAACGCCTAAACCGTGAAATTCCATAGCTTTTTCAGCAGAAGCATAGGCAATAGCTGCTTTTTTGACTAAGTTTCTAGAAACGCCTGTAAGCATCTCCAATTCATTCATATCTAATTGTGATACGTGAGCCTTAAAATCGTTATAAAACTCTGTATATTGATTTATAAAAGCTTTATTGACTAATTTTTCTTTAATGATATAGTGCGCCATCATATTTAATATGGCAACGTTAGTTCCAGGACGCAATTGTAAATGATAGGTAGCTAATTTAGCCAATTTTGTTTTTACAGGGTCAACCACAATACTGGTTACCCCTTGCATAAAAAGCTGTTTAATTTTTGCACCAGTTACAGGATGTGCTTCCGTAGGATTAGCTCCAAACAAGAAAATAGTATCGGTTTGTTTTAAATCTTCAATAGAATTTGTAGCGGCACCTGTACCAAAAGATTTTTGCATTCCAAAAGCTGTTGGCGCGTGGCAAACACGTGCGCAACCGTCAATATTATTGGTTCCAATAGCAACACGAATCATTTTTTGCATTAAATAATTTTCTTCGTTAGTTGCTCTTGAAGATGAAATTCCGCCAATGGCATCGGCTCCGTATTTATTTTTTATGTTTGTTAATTTCGAAGTAATAAAATCATAGGCTTCTTCCCAAGAAACTTCTTCAAACTTACCATTTCTTTTAATCATAGGTTCTTTTAATCTATCAGGATGATTGTAGAATTGAAAAGCAAATCGTCCTTTTAAACAAGTGTGACCTTCATTAACTTCGGCAGTTTCAGGAGCTTGAATTCCTTTAATTTCACCATTAATTACGGAAACATCTAACTGGCAGCCGACACCACAATACGTACAGGTGGTTCTAACTGTTTTATCAGCAATTAGCGTTTTGGTTTCAAATATATCGGTTAAAGCTTCAGTTGGACAAGTTTGTACACAAGCACCACAAGACACACAAGCTGATAAATTAAAAGAAGTATCAAAACCTTTGATAATATTAGTTGCAAATCCACGTCCGCTCATTCCTAAAATTAATTCTCCCTGAATTTCTTCACAAGCCCTAACACATCGATAACAATTAATACATTGTGACAAATCAGATTTTATATAAGGATGAGAACGGTCTGGTTGAATATCTATATGATTTATTCCTTTTGGATATCTAACGGTTGGAATTCCTATTTGAGCAATAGTTTCTTGAAATGGTGTCGCTTTTTTATCTTTTGAAGGAAATACTTTATCTAAAGGATAATCAGTTAAAACTAATTCAACTATATTTTTTCGAAGACGTTTTATTTTTTCTGTTTGATGATAAATGTATAATCCTTCAGAAATAGGTGTGTGGCAAGAAGCCATAGTTTTTGTTGGACCATCTTTTTCACGAGCAACTTCAACCGAACAAACTCTACATGAACCAAAATTTTCTAACCGATTATCCTGACACATGGTTGGAATGGCGTTTTTGTTATTTTCTATTCTTCTAACAAATTCTAAAATAGTTTCACCTTCTTTAAATTTGTAGCCAATATTGTTTATATATGCTTTCATGTTAGTTTAGTTAGTTGTAAAATAGTCTTTTAACTCGTCATCAAAATACTGCAAGGCATTTTTTATAGGAAGCGGAACACCACCACCTAAAGCACATAAGGAACCAATTTCAAGCGTTTCCAACAAATCATTAAATAGTTGTTTATCAATTTTATAATTTTCGTGTTGTGCTTTTTGAAGCATTTCCATTCCTCTAAAAGAACCAATTCTACACGGATAGCATTTTCCGCAAGATTCATCGGCGGTAAATTCCATTAAATGTTCTAAAAATTGAATCATAGGAAATACTTTAGGAATACAAACCACACTGGCATGACCTAATAAAAATCCGTTTTGACTAAATGATTCAAAATCTAAGGTTAAATCTCTAATTTTATGGATTGGAACAATTCCACCAAGTGGGCCTCCAATTTGAAGCGCTTTTATTTCAGATTTAAATCCGCCTCCAAATTGATTAAAAACAGTTTGCAAAGGAGTTCCCATTTCAATTTCATACATTCCTGGTGTGCTAAAAAAGCTATCTAAGGAAACTAACTTAGTCCCTGTAGATTGTTTTGTTCCAAGTGAATCATAAGCATTTCCACCATTTTCTAAAATCCAATGGATATTGGCGAAAGTTTCCACATTGCTCAATACTGTTGGTTTTCCAAATAAGCCGTATTGAGCAGGATAGGGTGGACGAACTCTAACTTCTGGTCGTAATCCTTCAATAGAGTTTAACAAGGCAGTTTCTTCACCACAAACATACGAACCTTGTCCGCGAATAATTTTAAACTTAAAATCTCCAATTAAGTTTTTTTCTTTCAGGTATTCAATAGCTTCATTTACAATTTTTATGGAATCTGGATATTCACCTCTAATGTATAAAACGCCAGTATTTGCACCAACAGTTAAACCTGCCATATACATTCCAAAAAGTACTTTATGTGCCTGATGTTCCATTAGATACATATCAGAATAAGCACCAGGATCTCCTTCATCGGCATTACAAACAATGTATTTTTGTGTGTCATTCTGAGCGGAGTCTAAGGGTTCTTTGATAACTGCATCTAACTTAAACCAAAATGGAAATCCTGCGCCGCCACGTCCACGTAAATTAGCTGTTTTAAGTTCTTGAATTACTTGTTGAGGTTTATCTTTAAATTTTTCAGCTAGTTCATAAAACGATTTGATATTTTTAATAGAAGAAGTTAGAATAGGAGTGGTGTTGCAACCAATATTATAATTATTTTTTTGTTCTCTCGACTGCGTACGAAGTGTCAAAATTGATTTTAATTCTTTTTCGTTTGAAGCAGAAAATGTTTTTCCATCATACATAAATGCATGGTTGGTATGACAATGACCAACACAAGCAGCGTGTCCAATTTCATCAGATTCAAAATGATTTTCTAAATTTTTTTGAAGTTTATTTTGAGTATTGGCAACCAAACAAGCCGTTCCATTACAAACATGTATTTTTTTATTTCTGTTTTCTTCTCTAGTGAAATCGTAAAACGAAGTAGTACCAGCTATAACAGAATCATCTATTAAAAAGCGTTTTGCTAATTTTTGAAAATCTTCTTTAGTAGCGTTGTTATGGGATAATTCTGCAATATTTTCAAATAAATTATCATCCAGACCTTTTCTTGCAGCTAAGCTGCGAATATTTTTGTTTGCCATTTTATAAAAGCTAATAGTTGGCTAAATTTACTAAAATTATTTGTTATGAAATGGGAGTTTTAATCCTTTTTAGATGTCCGTAAAAACTCATAAATTTATAATGTACGTCATCTTGAAGATGTTATACTGAGCGGAGTCGAAGTATTGTCTTAGAATCTAATAATGATTGTATATCAACATAACAAGGTGAGACCCTGAACTAAATTCAGGGAGACGTATTAACTATATGACTAAAAACGGATATATTTTAAACCTTTTCACAAATGAGTACTATGTGCTTGTTGTTTAAGTCGGTTGTGAAAAATAAATATTGATTTCCGCCCTCTTTTAATTTTATTTTTTTTCGAATTTGAGCTACAGTTTCAGGAAAATTTCGAGTAGTAATATTTGCTTTTTTTGAAGGAATTAATTTTTTAATCAGTTGTTTATCATAGGTAATAATATGATTTATTTTGAAACTCCTTCCAGGGAAATCTATTAAATTATCTGAAGTATATAAATGAGAATGTTGGTGTATTTTATCAATTTTAAAATGTTCTGAAATTTGTTGAAAAGCTCCAGCTTTTAAAATGGCAGCATTTGGCTCGTATAGGTATGTTTTTGGTGCTGCATAAGTGGCTAAATTAATATTGTTTAGTTTGAAATTAAATTTTTGTATAGATTTTTTATTGAAGTTAATGGTTTGAATAGTAATAGATTGATTGTAATTTTTTTCTAAAATAATTAATAGTTCTTTCACTTCATTTTCAATAGCTACAATATGAATTTCTTTTACAAATTTTAACTCGTTAATAGCACTTGTAATGTCTAAAATAGGAGAAACTTTGAGTAAAATATGGTCAGATTTTTCGAATAAAAAATCAAAATTTGCTGGAATATTTGGTAAGCAATCTTCTAACAAAAAAACTTTTCCTTTGCTACCATTTCTTCGTGAAGGATCGGCATAAATCCAAT
>JASFZG010000167.1:0-45574 GCA_046055745.1 Flavobacteriaceae bacterium
TTATTGGTGCTTTTATACAATCCGCCATCATTACCAATCAACACTTCGTCAGGAACGGAAGCATTAAAAGCTACTGCATGTTGATCTACGTGAACTCCTGGAAAAGTAGAACTCCAAGTTTGTCCACCATCGATAGATTTATCCATCACAAAACCTGAATTGTAAATTACATTCTCGTCTGTTGGATCTACAAAAATTCCGCCAAACCACCAATGGTAAGATGTTCCGCCACTCATTGAATTTACTTGTGTCCAAGAATCTCCGCCGTTGGTTGTTTTGAATGTTCCTTCTACATTTCCGATTTTGTCGGTGTAAAAAGCGTATAAAACATTAGGGTTGGATTGTGAAATATCAATACTAATTCTTCCTTTATCGTTTGCATTGCTTGGTAATCCGTTGGTTAATTCTACCCAAGAATCTCCACCGTCTTGAGAACGATATATTCTGGAAGTTTCTCCTCCATATTGTCTGTTAGTGGGTCTTCTAATACGTTCCCAACTTGCTGCATAAACTATATTAGAATTGGAAGGATGTATTGCCATATCTATAATTCCGGTAGAGTCACTTACAAATAAAACTTGTTCCCAATCTGTACCATCATTGGTAGAACGATAGACTCCACGATTGGTATCTTTTCTGAAAAGTGGCCCCATAGCACCTGCAAAAATAGTCGTATCATCGTTTGGGTCTATTAAAACTTTACTAATGCTTCCTGCTGCTGGCAATCCTTTTGCTTCCCATGTAAGTCCGGCATCGTTACTTTTATACATTCCGTTTCCGTCGTAAGCCAAAGAACCTCCTCCTGCATTTACTTCGCCTGTTCCTACCCAAATAAGATCGGTATTATTTTTTGAAATTTCTATATCACCAATAGATAGCATTTCTTGATCATCAAAAATCGGAATCCAACTGGCACCAGCATCGGTGGTTTTAAAAATTCCTCCCGAAGCAGCTCCTACATAATAAGTTTGTCCTTGGTCAATTGGAATTTCAATATCTGAAATTCTTCCACCTACATTTAAAGGTCCTGCAAATTCCCAAACCACAGCTTCATTTGAATTTCTATTGGTTTGTTGTTTTTTCCATTGAATTGCTTTTGAATAAGCATCCGTTTTAATTTCTCCCGTAGGATAAGCACGTTGCATAAACATAAAATCGTGAGGTGATGTTTCCATGTTTTTGTTTTTAGAAGTGATTTTTTTCGAAGAATTTGTGCAACTTATTACTGAAATGGATGCAATAAGAAAGAGTAGTTTATAAAGTTTCATAGCATTTATTTTATGCTATAAAGGTATTGAAAAAAGTAAGATGATTTTGTTAAATATAAGACTACTCAGACAAGCTAAATCGATAAATAATCTTACCAATTTGTTTGCTTGGAGCTTTGTCGTCTTTGTTGAATTCAGTTGCCAGAGCGGCTCTTTTCGCAGGTTCTAAAAGGCATTTGGAGTTATTGGTAGTTCCTCGAACTCCGGGTGTGGCACTGATTACTTTTCCGGTGCGATCTACTTCTATACTTACCACAACGGTTCCTGCTTCGTTGCAATCTTGTACAAATTTCTTTTTGTTTAGGGCTTTACGTCCTCCTAATAAATAGTTTCCATCGCCGTCTAATCCTTTTCCGTTGCCATAGTAACTTTTTGCGTTGGGGTCTCCGTTTGGATCTCCTTTATCGCCTCCTGTTTTATCGTCGCCTTCTCCTCCTTCTGCTTTTCCGTCGTTTTTTGGCCCATTGATTAAACTAGACAATGCATCAGTAGTAGATTTATCTGGTTTTGGGTCTGGTTTTTTCTCTACCTCTTTTTTAGGCTCCTCTTTTGGAACTTCTTTTACGACCTCTTTAACCTCTTCTTTCTTTTCTTCCTTTTTAATAATAGGAGCGTCTTCGATATCTTGAGTAACTACTTCTTCTTTAATCTCCGTTTTTTGCTGAACTATCGGTTTTGTTTCGGTAGGTTTTGGAGCTGTTTTGATTTTTTCGGTGGGCTGTACTTTTCCGCTACCGGTATCCATAATTCCGAAGTTGACAGCGATTCCGTTTTCTGGTGGAGGATCTAAATAAGAGAAGCCTACATAAAACAACAAAATAAGAATGATCACATGTAGGATTACTGTGATGGTCATGCTCTTTTTTTTATGTTTTGTGTTTAGGATACTCATGATTTTCTCGCAAAAGCGCTAAGGCCCAAAAATGTGTTTGTTTAATATTGTAATCTTAATAGAACTTACTGAATACTAGAATCAATTCGGTCGAACAGCCAACACCACTTTATAGCTATTTCTATTGGCAATGTCCATTACAAAAACGGCATCTTCAATAGGAACTCCTTCTTCTGCTCTTAATATTAAGGTTGGTTTTTCTTCTCCTGCAAAAACTTTTCTTAATTCGGTTTCTATGTTCTGTTCGCTTACTCGTTCTTTATTTACGTAGTAGGCTCCGTCTTTGGTAATACTTACCGAAGCGTTTTGTTTATTGGTCGATTTTCCTTTTGCTTTTGGTAAAATTAAATCCAAAGCGTCTGGTGTAATTGAAGGCGAGGTTAGTAAAAAGAACACTAACAACAGAAATACTATATCTGTCATAGAGCTCATACTAAACTCAGCACTTACTTTATTTCTTCCTCTTAAATTCATTAAGCAGGTTCGTTTAAAAGATCTAAAAAGTCAACCGCAGTAGCTTCCATTTGATGTACTACTTTGTCGGTTTTTACCACCAAATGGTTATAACCCATATAGGCAATAATCCCAACAATTAATCCTGCTACAGTGGTTGTCATTGCTGTATAAATCCCTTGTGCTAAGGTTCCCATTTCCGCTTGACCGCTACTGGACGCTAAGGTGTGAAACGCTAACACCATTCCGATTACGGTTCCAAGAAAACCAATCATAGGCGCAGCTCCAGCTATGGTTGCCAGAATACTCACGTTTTTTTCTAGCTTATACACTTCTAATTTTCCTGCGTTTTCAATGGCAGTATTAATATCTTCCAAAGGGCTTCCGATTCTGGAAATTCCTTTTTCGGTTAATCTAGCAACAGGTGTGTTTTTTTGAGCACATAAAGCTTTTGCAGCGGGTAAATTCCCACCACTTATATGATCCTTAATCTGATTCATAAAATTAGTATCATAATCGGTTGCAGCTTTAATAGCAAACAAGCGTTCAAAATAAAGGTAAACAGCAACAAAAAGAAGAACGAACAATACACCAATGATGATCTGACCAGCGGTTCCGCCGTCCATCAATAATTGCATGATCGAAAGTGTTTTTTCTTCAACAATAGGTTCTAGGTTCTCTGCAGCTTCAGAACCTTCTTGAATTAATATACTAAGCATCTATTAATAGGTTTAAATTGAATAACGGTAATGTGTTTCAGAAATTGTTATACATGCGGAAATAACACTCTTTCAAAAAGTAAAAAGACAGCAGCACCAGCTATAAAACCTGCAAATGCTAACCAAGTTACTTTTTTAAGGTACCAGATAAAATCTATCTTTTCCATTCCCATGGCAGCTACACCAGCAGCAGATCCAATGATCAACATACTTCCTCCGGTTCCTGCAGAATAAGCGATAAAATGCCAAAGTACAGAATCTGTTGGTGAGTCGTACATTCCCATAGAAGCCGCTACTAACGGAACATTATCTATCACTGCAGACAACACACCTAATAACATTACTACCACATCTTGATTCGGGATGGCCCCTTGTAATACTTCTGCTAAATAACGAAGTGTTCCCATATCTACACCATTTACGGTATCATATACTAAAGTTTCTAATCCTGCTACTGCCATTAAAATTCCTAAGAAAAATAAGATACTCGAAATTTCGATTCTAGAAAGAGCCTTGTGAGCAGAATATAAATGTTTTCGTTCGTCGTTAAAATCTTCTTCTGGGTGGATATATTCAGAAACCAACCAAACGATTCCCAAAGCAAACATCATCCCAATATAAGGAGGTAAATGCGTAATGGTTTTAAAAATAGGCACAGAAACAATCATTCCTAAACCTAAGAATAACATTGTTTTACTGCTTAATAATTTTTCAGCAGCTTCATCTTCAGAAGCATCTATAGTGATATTTCCTTTAAAAACTTTCATTTTACTAGCGATAAAAAATGGTACCACAAAACAAACTATTGATGGTAAAATCACAAATTCAATTAAGCCCATTGCAGTAACATTGTCAGCAATCCAAAGCATCGTAGTAGTAACATCACCAATTGGAGACCAAGCACCACCAGCATTAGCGGCAATTACTACCATAGCAGCATACCAAAGACGTTCTTCCCTTTTTTGTATTAATTTACGTAACAATGTAATTAATACAATAGTTGCAGTTAAATTATCAATTATTGCTGAAAGCACAAAAGCTATAATTCCAATAATCCATAATAGTTTTACTTTACTTTTTGTTTTTACCGCTCCTTTTAATATCTCAAATCCTCTATGTAAATCTATAATTTCAACAATGGTCATTGCTCCAATAAGAAAAACTAGGATTTCGGCTGTTTTTCCTAAATGATGAAGTAATGCATTATCAAATCCGTGAGAAGCTTCTCCTCCTCCTGTTAAAAAATTAAAAACGTTTTCGTGAGTATCAATTACATTAAACCAACCTGCATGAAAGCCAATTGCTAGTACACCCCAAATAAGGGCTGCCATAATTAATGCCGGTACTGTTTTATCTAGTTTTAAAGGATGTTCTAAAGTGATGGAAAGATATCCAATCACGAAAATCAAAATAATAATAGAAGTCATAAAAAGGGATTTTTAAGAATAATTTTTAACGGATTAAAAGTAAGTAATTTTATCGTATGCCAAAATATATTGCATCCTAATCTTTAAACAAGTTATCCTTAATAATTTTAAGGTTCATAAATAAATCCCGAACAGTGATTCTGCCTAGCACCAGTAACACTCGCCAAGCAATTAATTTCATTTCGGAGTTTTAAAACACCTAATAATCCAAAAATCAACGCTTCTTTATATTCTATTAATTCGGAAGATGGAACCTCTAAATTGCAACTTTTGTAATACTGAATTCGTTTAAGTAAATAGGAATTAAAAGTCCCTCCTCCAGTTACCAAAACGGAAGTGTTTTCCTTAATTTCATCAGCAATCTGAAACGCAACATGCTCAGTAACCGTTGCTATTTGATCTATTATTGCAACCTCTGAAGCTTCTAATAATGGAAAAATATTTTTCTGAACCCATTCCAACCCTAAGGATTTTGGAGGATTTTCTTGGTAATAAGAAATATTATTTAATTGCTGAAATAATTTAGTATTTACCTTTCCTTTTTTAGCAAATTTTCCGTCTTCATCAAAAGGGAATCCAAGTTTTTCAGCCAACACATTTAGCACAATATTGACTGGAGAGATATCGTAGGCTATTCTTTTTTCATCCTCTTCAAATGAAATATTTGCAAATCCGCCCAAATTTAAACAATAGTCATATTCATTAAAAAGTAAGTGATCACCAATGGGAACCAAAGGTGCTCCATTTCCACCTAGAGCGACATCTTGCACTCTAAAATTACAGGTCACTTTTTGATTAATAATCGTTGCAATTTCTGGAAGATTTCCTATTTGCAATGTCATTCCATTTTCAGGTTGATGCCAAATGGTATGTCCGTGACTACACACCGAGTCGATATTTTTTAAGGTATTTCTTTTAACAAATTCTGAAATAACTTTGCCTAAATAGATTGTGTATTCTTTATTAAAATTTCTCATTTTATCTTCAGAATATGTGATAGCTTCTTGTAAGTTTTTTTTCCAAATTGTTGGATAGGCAATGGTTTCAGCAACACCAATTTCAAAGCTCCATGAGCCATTGTCAAATAATGAAAAATGTAATTCAGCTAGATCGATTCCGTCAAGGGAAGTTCCGCTCATTACTCCAATTATGTGATAGTTTTTTTGCTTCAACAAAACAATTATTATAAAAAATAAAGATACTACTACGCCAATATAAATTCCAAAAATAAAGCACCAAAATCCAAAACACATTAGATTCATTTAATAAGTAGGAAATTTCAGTTTTGAAAATTGGAATTTGAAGCTTTGGAATTTGAGTTTTGAGATTAAAAAAGGTATCTTTGTCTTCTTTTTAAAACACATATTTAATACCGTTTTCAATGGATTTTACACTTAGCGAAGAACACATAATGATACGCGACGCAGCTCGTGATTTTGCAAAAAACGAATTACTTCCTGGCGTTATAGAACGCGATAATCAGCAAAAATTCCCAACCGAGCAAATAAAAATGATGGGCGAAATGGGATTTTTAGGAATGATGGTAGACCCAAAATATGGTGGTGGCGGAATGGACACTCTTTCATACTCCATTGCTATGGAGGAGATTTCAAAAATTGATGCTTCTGCAAGTGTGGTAATGTCGGTAAACAACTCGTTGGTTTGTTTCGGACTTGAGAAATATGCAAACGAAGAGCAAAAACAAAAATACTTAACCAAATTAGCAACCGGAGAAAAACTAGGTGCATTTTGTTTGAGTGAACCAGAAGCAGGATCTGATGCGACTTCACAAAAAACAACTGCAATCGACAAAGGTGATTATTACCTTTTAAACGGAACCAAAAACTGGATTACCAACGGAGGTAGCGCAGATTACTATATTGTAATTGCTCAAACCGATAAAGAGAAACGTCACCACGGAATCAATGCTTTTATTGTTGAAAAAGAATGGGACGGTTTTGTAGTAGGCCCTAAAGAAGATAAACTTGGAATTAGAGGAAGTGACACACATTCATTAATGTTTAATGATGTTAAAGTTCCTAAAGAAAATAGAATTGGTGAAGATGGTTTCGGATTTTCATTTGCAATGAAAACACTTTCTGGTGGTCGTATTGGAATTGCTTCGCAAGCATTAGGAATTGCTGCTGGAGCTTACGAATTGGCAAGAGAATACTCTAAAGTTCGTAAGGCTTTCGGAACAGAAATTTGCAATCATCAAGCTATCGCTTTTAAACTGGCAGATATGCACACCAATATTGAAGCTTCAAGATTGCTAGTTCATAAAGCTGCATGGGATAAAGACCAAGGTAATGACTATATTATGAGTAGTGCGATAGCAAAAGTATTTGCTTCACAAACTGCGATGGATGTTTCGGTCGAAGCGATACAAATTCACGGAGGAAATGGTTACGTAAAAGAATACCATGTAGAACGTTTAATGCGTGATGCAAAAATCACTCAGATTTATGAAGGCACTTCTGAAATTCAGAAAATTGTAATCTCAAGAGGATTGCTAAAAGGATAAAGTGACACTACTCTAAAAAATTAATAAATCAAATTCAATAAAAATTTAATATGAAAAATATTGCATATCTAATTATTGCCTTAGTTTTAACAAGTTGTGGCACCTCTGTTGACGTACTAAGTGCTTGGAAAAGCAAAGATGCAAACGAATTGAAAGAAAGAAATATTCTAGTCATTGCTCGTACTGCAGACGCTGGTATTCGTGCCGATTTTGAAACTAGTATTGCTAACAAATTAAGAGCTGCTGGTTATAAAGCGACCGAGAGTTTTACACGTTTTCCTAAAATGGATCCTGATAAAGAAATGACCGAAGAACGTCAAAAATTAATTCGTGATATTTTAGGATATGAAGGCTACGATGCGGTTTGCATTAATGTATTAAAAGATTACGAAGAAACCACCACCACTACCTATTATAATGATTATATGGGAATGGGAATGATGGGACCTTACTCCTCATATTACCCATCGTATTATGGTGGTTTTTATAGTTATTATGCAAGTCCTTATTCATATTCTACCTTCGGAAATTACTATGGTTACGGAAACAGTTACACCTCAACCGATAAAAAATATGTATTAGAAACATTGGTTTATAACTTAAATAGAGAGGAAGGCGACCAGTTATTAATGGCTACCACTACTAAAATTACTAACCCTAAAGACGCTATCAAGGCGGCAGATAAATACACGGAAAAAATTGCGGAGAGTTTGAGAAAACTGTAATCATTATCTTTTTTTATTCCAATACCTATCTTATGAAATTTATTAAAACATTAGTATTCTTCACAGCTATTATAACCCTAACAAGCTGTGCTTCTAGCTATAAACCAACAACACCTAAAACTCAAAATTATGCATCTTCAAGTAAGGTCAATAACGTTAAATTAGAGTATAAATATAATTTGTTGCAAAAAAAATACGCAAAGAAGGAAGTAAAAAAGGGAGTTAAGGTTGTAGCTATAAAAGTTACTAATAATTCTGATAATGATTTAATGTTTGGAAGCGATATTAAATTAACTTTTGAAAATGGAAAGCAAGTACCAATTGTAGAAAATAATTATGTGTTTAAAACACTGAAACAGAGCACTCCAATTTATCTGCTATATTTATTACTTTCACCTATCAACTTATATACAGATAATGGTAATGGCAGTACAAACAATTTTCCTATTGGTCTAATTATTGGCCCAGGTATTACAGCTGGAAATATGATCACAGCTGCTTCAGCAAATAAAAAATTTAAAACTGAATTATTAGAATTTGACATCAATGGGGTATTAATAAAAAAAGGAGAAACAAAATATGGATTAATAGGAATTCAAACAGACACCTACGATTCTTTAAAACTAAAAATTGACTAACGAGTTTTCGTTTAAAATTTATACAACTTCAAAACACCTATTAACTATGTTTAGTTGGTGTTTTTTTTTGACCTAATTTTCTTTTTGTATTTTTTTAATACAGGATATATCAACCATTAAAACAATGAGATAAATCGCTAAAAAACTCCTTAAGTCATTAATATTATTAATGATAGTATAAAAGTAGGTTTATTTATAAAACAATAAGAGGCTCAATACTACTACATAAAGAAATTCCAAACAATTCCAAAGCGTACCACCGCATCCCGATAAGAATATCCTGGAGCTGAAAAATAATCATTAGTACCAGAAAACAAAGCATTAAAGTTTTCGTATTTAAAGTAAAAACGAATCTGTTGGACTCTAGCATTAAAGAAAAGGTCAAATTGAGGATAGCCTCCTAATTCATCCGTATTTTGCACATAAAACTCTCCTAAAACAGGATCATAACCATTCATAAAGAAATCTGAATAGTATTTAAAAGTTGCTCCAGTTTGCATGAAAATAGCTTTTTTAAACCAACGGTCTTCAAAATACAATGTATTACGGGTTATAAATTGCGGAAGTTTCAACACCTCTTCCCCACTCAAAGCATTTTGATAAAGAATGGTATTCTCTAATCCGAATTTTTTATATCGAATATCTTTTTGAACTTTCACTTTTACATAATCTACCCGATCACCATATTGATGAGGTGTTGGAGTAGAATCATTTGCTTTAATTGTAAAATAAGCATACTCATCAATCCCTGTATAACTCAATGAAAAGTTTATAATTTTTTCCGAAGTAAAATCAACATTTAACTGCTGAGTTTTCACATTATTATAATCGTTTTGCCAATTATAATTCACATAATCACTCTGAAATAATAAGAAATTAAAATTTGGAGCAACCGAATGAAGCTTCAAATCTGCACTTACCGTATACTCATTGTTTATTAAATAGGAAGCCCCCACTTTAAAGAAGTTTCCATCAAAATCTCCTGAAATATTTATAGCACCTTCTCCATATAGTTCAAACCCTTTATAGGTTTTTTTATAAGAGGCTCCTGCTTGAACTTGGTTTCCTTTTAACCGATTGACGATTTCACCTTCATCTAAAATTAGTTTTGAATCGTATCCATAATTATAATCTGTGTAACCTATAAATGCAGTTAGACTCCCTATTACATCATTTTCAAATCGCGCATAACCTTGAACATTAAAATCTTCAAGAGTTGCTTTTTTCCATAAATCTGAAGTCTTATAAGATTCACCATATCCATCAAAAGGATTGTTCTGTATAAACAAATATGATTTGTCTTCAAAACTCAACACATTTCCTATGGTCAAATTATTTTGATCGGTACTATCCTTTTTGGCAATGAGTTTATATTCATGTTTAAAGTAAGCCCTAAAACCCTTCAGTTCACTTTTGGCGTTTTCAAAATTTACATCTAGTCTTCCTCTATCTTTAAAATCACTATCTGCACTCTGAAACAAGGCAATAGATTCTTCAGTTAAACCCCCATTTTCTTCATTTGTAAGATCGTTAGCCGTTACATGAGCAATAAAATTATATCGCCTATTTTTAGTATGATAATTGGTGGTAAACCTAAAATCTCCAGTACTTGTTCTTTGATGTTGATAGGTTCCTAAAGACTGCACCCCTTTAAAAGCTGCTGAAAAATTAAATTGCTCAGAAGTGTTGATAGTAAAAAAAGCATCCAATTGCTGCCCCTGCTTAAAGGCTGTTTTAAAATACAGTTCGGTTAAAGGCGTAGGAACATAATAATACTGCATATCATTAATTTCTTTATAATTAAAATGATGCGCTTGTGCAGCAAACAGAGGCTTTAAGTTGATTTTATCAAATTCGTAAGCTAAATTATTATAAGGCTGACCTACGTTAGAAAATTCCTGAAGCTCAAATCCGTCTTTTCGTAAATAATTGAATTTATAATCTCTTTGAATCGTAAGTGAAGTATCTACATAAGTAGTATCTTGTTTTGCTGAAACGATTTTATACAAAGTAACAGAAGGCTTTTCCTTTTTTTCTTTTTTAGATTTTTCATTTTGAGAAAACACCAATGCTGAAGAGCATAGAAAAAGAATTAATAAAAACGTTTTGTACATCTATTTTTAACTTACCGAGCAAAGGTATACTTTTGAAAGGAATTTATGAAAGGAAAAAAGATGGAAGACCAAACTTGAAGTTGAAGTTGAAGTTGAAGTTGAAGTTGAAGTTGAAGTTGAATATTAAACAATAATATTATTTTTAGAGTTTTTGAAACTTATGTTGAAATTAAAAATAAACAAACACCTTTTAGAATGTGGTACCGATGAAGCCGGAAGAGGTTGTTTGGCAGGCCCAGTAACTGCTGCTGCGGTAATATTACCTAGTAATTTCAAGAGCAAAATATTAACCGACTCTAAACAGCTTTCAGAAAAAAAACGAGATTTACTTAAGCCTGTTATCGAAACTAAAGCCATCTGTTTTGGAGTTTCTCATATAATGATGGAAGAAATAGATAAAATAAATATTTTGAATGCTTCTATTTTAGCGATGCATAAATCTATAGAACAACTTTCTAAAACACCCGAATTTATAGCCATTGACGGCAATCGCTTTAAGCCATTTCGAGATATCCCTTTTGAAACCGTCATAAAAGGAGATGGTAAATATCTACATATTGCCGCCGCTTCTGTATTGGCAAAAACCTACCGTGATGAATTTATGAATAGAATTCACGAAGAATTTCCTATGTATAATTGGAAACAAAACAAAGGATATCCTACTAAAGAACATCGAGAAGCTATTAGAAAATATGGTATTACAAAGTATCATCGAAGGAGTTTCAGGTTGCTTCCAGAACAATATAGCATTGATTTTACTTCTCTTAACAAAAACTGGCAACTAAAAATTGAAGACTAAAAACTCATTGTTAAAAACCCGTCAATAAACATTTCATTTTCTATTGAAAAAGGGATTATTCCTTCCTATTTTTGTGTTATGAAAGCATTTTTTCAAACCGTTTTATTTTTACTAATTTCCGTTCTTGTTTTTAGTTGTGATCCATCACCAACAAAAGCTAAAGATATTTCAGATTTTATTCCAGAAAACACAACGGTAATTTTTAAAATTGAAGACCTAAGCACCCTTAGTTCCGATTTAAAAAACAGTAGCCTTATCGCTAAATTTAAAAATGAAAAGCCTTATCAATTCTTTACAGAAAATGACTTTTTAAAATTTATTCATCCTACTTCAAAAAGTATTATTTGTATTTCTGAAAATAATAAATCTTCAGAAATTACATACCTCACCAAATTTACAAAAGGATTATTTTTAACGGATTCTATAATCAACACTTCCGTTGAAACAATTTTATACAAAAAACAAAGCCTAAAGCAAGTAACTATAAATGACCAAACACTTTACACCACAATAAAAGACAGTGTTTTTATTGCCTCTAGTTCGCTAGAAATCGTTCAGGAATTGTTAGAAGATAACACCTTAAAAGACCCTTTATTTAATAAGGTTTATCATATAAAAAAGACTCAAGACCTTACGGTAATTTTTCCTGTAAATGATGTTACTATTAGTGAATCATTGTTATTTAATTTTGGATCTTGGGCTGCAATGGATGTTGCTGTTTTACCCGACGCTCTTACTGCATCTGGAGTGGTTTTAGCCAACGATTCGGTACCACAATTAATTTCGGTTTTTAAAGGCTTACAACCTCAGCGAAATGACATCGCAAAAGTCACACCTCTTGATGCAAAAGGAGTGGTTTCGATCACTTTTAATGATTTTGAAATCTTCAATAATAACCTTCAGAAATTTAGAGGAATTAAAAACACCAATACCGATGATGCATTACTTTTTGAAGGGATTACCGAAGTAGGAAAAGTTACACTACCACAAGGAAATGTAATTGTGATTAAAAGTATAGATTCGGAGATTACTTCTAGTATTTTGGAAGAATTTAGTACCCCTAAAGAACTCTTTAAAAATGTATTAATATCTGAATTTAATAAGCCGAATTTGTTTGTCAATAATTTTATAACCTTCACTCAAAAGACCACGCCTAAATTTGTATTTAAATTAGAAAATTTCTTTATTTTTTCTGAAACGGAAGAACTCGCACAACAAATTATTAATTCCTATTTGAGTAATAATTGCCTTTCAAAATCTAGTTATTATAAAGAAGCCCTTTCGCAATTAAGTGATGAATCTTCCTTGTTAATTATAAGAATGAATGGAAATTATTCTGAAACGATTTCAAATTTATTTAAAACAGAAATTTCAGATATATCTTTTAAAAAATATCCTTTAGCAGTGTTGCAATTTAGTTACGATCGTAATTTTGCACACGTCAATTTGGTATGCAAGGAAGCTGTTACTTCAAGCCAACAAACTAAAATCGGAAAGGTGTCACAAATAGCAAGCATTAAACTTGAAAAGGAATTATTAAGTGACCCCGTTTTTTTTAGCAACCACAGGACAGGCGGGAAAGATATTGTGGTTCAAGATGTTACCAACAAATTGTATTTTATTTCAGCAAGCGGAAAAACATTGTGGACTAAAAAGTTAAAAAGTCCCATTTTAGGAGAAATCAAAGAAGTTGACATCTTACGAAACGGAAAAAAACAATTGGTATTCGCAACTCGAAATAATTTCTATATTTTAGATAGAACAGGAAAAGCTGTTGCTCCATTTCCTATTAAATTTAATGATGAAATTACGCAGCCTCTTTCTGTTTTTGATTATGATAACAACCGTAAATATCGATTTATTATTACGCAAGGAAAGGAAATTTTAATGCTTGATAGCAAAGGAAAAACGGTAAAAGGATTCAAGTTTAAGAAAACAAAATCTGACATTGTATTTGCTCCACAACACTTTAGAATTTCTGGAAAAGATTATATTGTTATTGCCGAAGAAAACGGAAAATTAAACCTACTCAGTAGAGTTGGAAAACCGAGAGTTAAGATTTCTAAAACCTTTAGTTTCTCTAAAATCCCACCAACTATTGAAGCTAAAAAAATTGTAATTATCAGTAAAAACAACACAAAAAACAGTATTGATGTTGGCGGTAAAGTTTCTTCAAAAAAACTATCTGTTACCAGTTATCAATTTATCGTAAAAGGAAAAACAAAGGTAACTTTAGACGATAATTTAATGCGAATAAATGGTGTATTGGTCGAACTCCCTTTTGGTATTTATACTACACCAAAAATATTTCATACCAACAAAAAATCATATATCTCAATCACCGAAACCCAAGAAAACAAGGTGTATATTTATACAACTTCTGGCTCGTTATTTTCAGGCCTCCCTGTTTTTGGAACTTCTTCGATAGATATAGGCGATGCCAATAAAAACGAAAAAATAAACTTTGTAACCAAAGGTGGCACAAAGGAAGTTTTACTATATGAGGTTCGTTAAAATCACACCATATAGTATTATTTTACACTATTAGAACAATATTTTGGCAAATATATTTATCTTAGAACCCAACTAAATAAATTAAATTTTTATAAAAACAAGAAAATTTACAATTGTATTGCTTTTTTTATTCAGTATAATTGGTTTTTCACAAAGCAACTGCAGTAAATATTACCCTTTTAAAGAAGGAGCAAAATTCACCTATACTAATTATAACAAAAAAGGAAAAGAATCGGGTGAAATAAATTATAAATTAATCAACCTTCAAAAAGATAGAAAAAATGAGGTAATTACCATGTCTACCAAATAAAAGACAAAAAAGGAAATGACTCTATGGACTTTGCTTACGATATTACATGCGACGGAAACGGAATCTCAAAAGATTATAATTCTCTTGGAAACATGACAATGCTAAAACAGTTTGAAAGCATGGAAACCGAAATTACGGGAACCAATATTATTTTACCCAATGACTTTTCGGTGGGCAAAAATTACCAGATTCAAATATGAATATGAAAATATCGATGGAAATTACTATGGAGATTAATGTAAAAGCAATAAACGGGGAAATATCATCGCTAAAGAAAAGTAACCACTCCTGTAGGAACTTTTGATTGTTATGGATTACAAAGTGACAAGTGTAGTAGATATGATGGGTAAAAAAATAACAACTACCTAAAAAAGTTGGTTTGCAGAAGGAGTTGGAATGGTAAAGCAAGAGTCGTATGGCGAAAGCAGAAAAATAACAAGCAGTTCGAAACTTACTACATTGAATATGATAGACAAAATATCTATTTGAATATTAAATCGGAATATAAATATTTCGAATTCTTTAAAAAAAATTAAATTCAGGATAATATTTAATAATTTGTATGCATAAAAACTTTATATTTTTTATTAAAAACACAATTGTAATAATATTCTTTTTAATTTCTACAATATTTTGTGTTGGACAAAACTATCAAATTTCCGATTCATTACAGAAAGCAATTAATACTAAAAAAAATGTAGACACCATAATTAAGTTATATGAAAATGAATTTAATGAACTAATAAATTCAAACGATAATTCTGCACTACAAGTAAACAAAGAATTACTAAAGTATGGCAAAGATAATAATTGCAAAAAATGTGAAGCAAAGTCATACTATCTAGAAGGGTATTACTATTACCTAAAGGGCGATTATCAATTAGCGATTCAAAAAACAAACAACTCGATTAGTTTTGCTTCAAAAATTAACAATATATTTTTAGAAGGGAAATCAATTCAGATACTTATCGGTGCATATTTTAGTGTAAACGATTACAAGAATGCCAGAATACAATCACAATTATTAATAGAAAAAAGCAGTAAACACGAAGAAATAGCTGATTTAGGGATAGTGGCGTATATTTTTCTTGGTCTTATAAATGATGAACAAAATTATTTTAATTTATCCATTTTATATTATCAAAAAGCAGACTCCTTAAACAATCGTATCAAATCAGAAAGGTTTCAAGACTATAAAGGGTCTATTTACGGAAATACTTTTATTGTATTCTTAAAACTGAAAGATTATCCAAAAGCAGAGGAATATCTTATCAAAGTTAAGGATCTTTTCATAAATGACATAAAATCTGAACGTTATAACATTGCGAAACAAAATTTTGGTTATTTAGAAGTTGAAAGAGGGAATTACAAAATTGCTCTCGACACTCTAATTCAAACCAAACATTTTTTTAAAACCAATAAAGAGGTTTACCACCAAGGAGAGTCTGCGTATCTTCTTGGTCGAGCATATTTTGGACTCAAACAAATTAGTTTAGCTAAAGAAAACTTTAAGGAAGCTTTAGAAATATTTTATCCCATGGGGGATTCTTTAAGTATTGGGCTAAATCATAAATATCTTGGAGACTGTTATTTATACGATTCAGATAGTTTACAAGATGCTAATGACAATTTATCTAAGGCATTAGATTTATTCACTAATTTAAATTCGTATGACAACCAAATAAGTACGTTACATTCACTTTCAAATCTAATGCAAATTAAAAACAACTATAAAAAAGCGTTGGTTTATGAAAAGAGTAAAGACAGTATAAATATACTATACCAAAACATACTTAAACAAAGAACAATTTATGAAATAGAAACACAGTTTCAAACCAAGCAAAAAGAAAAAGAAATTATTGTTTTAAAAACAAAAGAGGAAGTTTTAATTCAACAAAAGAAAACACAACTTTATTTATTTGTAAGTGGCCTTATTATTATGTTTATTTCTGGAGTTTTCTTTTTTTATCAATACAAAACAAAGAAAAAAATAAACAAAAAACTTCGAGAATTAGACAAAACTAAATCTAATTTTTTCACGAATATATCTCATGAGTTCAGAACTCCTTTAACGTTAATTTCTGGCCCTATTCAGAAAAAACTAAAAGAACCAAACTTACCTAAAGAAGATCGCACAAGTTTTGAAATGATTTACAGAAATTCTAACAGACTGCTCTCATTAGTAGATCAACTTTTAGACATTTCGAAACTTGAAGCAGGCGAATTACAACTTTCTATTTCAAAAAACCAGCTCTTAAATTTTATTGGAATACTTACTGAAAGTTTTAATTTTTCAGCAAAACAAAAAAACATTAATTACCTTCCTTATATTAATAAAGCCAATACCGACACCTGGTATGATAGTGATGTTATTGAAAAAATAATTGTTAATCTACTTTCAAATGCTATTAAATACACTCCTGAAAACGGCTCGATAGTTTGCAATGCTTTTGTCAAAAGCAATCAATTTCATTTCGAAATAAAAAACACAGGAAAAGGATTAACCTATGATGATTTAAGTAAAATATTCGATAAATTTCACCAATTAAATACCCATCATGAAGGGGTTGGAATTGGTCTGTCTTTAGTTAAAGAATTAGTAAATCTCCACAAAGGCACTATTGATGTAAAAAGCACTTTAAATGAATGGACTTTATTTAAAGTTACTTTACCTATTGATAGAATTTCTTTTAATAAATTGGAAATAACAAAAAAAAAGGTCGAGAAAAAACCTCCTTCTTTAATAATAAATGAAGCAGTTCCAAGCATACTATTTGATGATACTATTAATAAGGACACAAAAAACAATCTTCCTATTTTATTAATAGTAGATGATAATAAAGATATACGAGATTATATTGATGCTATTTTCAATAAAAATTATACTATAATTAAAGCCAAAAACGGACAAGAAGGAATTGAAATTGCTTTAAAACAAATGCCAGATATTATTATTAGTGATATAATGATGCCTGTAAAAAATGGTATTGAACTTTGTAATCATTTAAAGAAGGATGAACGAACAAGCCATATTCCTATCATATTACTTACTGCGAAATCTGGTGAAGAAAATCAAATAACAGGAATTAAAACTGGCGCAGATGATTATATAACAAAACCTTTTAGTGAGGATTTATTAATCGTTAAAATTGAAAATATAATTAAACGTAGAAAAAAACTACAAGAACGTTATAGCCAAGAAATTATATTAATGCCAAAAGAAATAACTGTTAACTCAGTAGATGAAAAATTTCTTACTAAAATTCAAAAAATATTAGACAATAATTTGGTTGAATCCTCTTTTACTATTGAAGAATTTAGCAAAGAAATTGGCATGAGCAGAATGCAACTTCACCGAAAATTAAAAGCATTAACAGGTTTAACCACTTCAGAATTTATTCGTTCACAACGATTAAAATTAGCAATAACTCTCCTTAAAAACTCCGATAGTAGTGTTTCTGAAATAGGATATAGCGTAGGTTTTAATAATCATGCATATTTTAGTAAATGCTTTAAAGAAACCTACAAATGTTCCCCTACCGAATATTTACAAAGAAAAAAGTAACCTAACTTCCTCAGGTTTAACCCTAATTTTTTCAATGTTACATATATGATAGCTTTTGTTACAATATTGATAACTTACTAAATCACATGCTTTTAGTTTTGTCCTAACTAATATTAACAACAAAATTATTTATTATGAAGAAAACTATTTTATTATTAATGATGTTCATCATTAGTATTATTAACGCACAAGACAAAATTTATGTACACACAGCAACTGCTGCCAACAGCTCTGGTCATATCACCACAATTGATCACCCAGACCTTAATGGAAACCCTAATGCAGGGATTGTTTACAAACACGTTTGGAACCCTAATAATGCAACAGGGGTTTTTAATGATAATATTGATGGATTATGGTATGATGGTTCTCAATGGACTATATTTAATGAAGATATAAACACAATGGTTGATGGAGCACAATATTTTATCTATATAGCTGCTGATCCAGCAGATGTTATTACACATGTTGCAGATGTTGCACATCAAGGAGCAGCTCCTTCTTTTACAGAAATAGATCACCCACTTCTTAATGACAATAATCCTGGCCCTTATGCTATTATGTCTAACTATTGGAATCCTTTTAGTACTTACAACTCCTTTAATTATGGATTCTGGTATGACCCTTCTACAAATAGAAGAAATATCTATACAGAAAATGGTTCAACAATTCCAGAAAATACAGCATTTAAATTATTAGTAATTGGTAATGGAGTATCTTACCATAGCCATCAGTCTGATGCTTCAAATATATCAAGCAACTGGACAGTGTTAGATCAGCCAGACTTAAATGGTAATCCAAATGCAACTTTTGTGTTTTCTCATTATTGGGGTATTAATGGTGCGGGTTCAGAAGTTACTATAGACAAAACATTAAGTGCTTGGTACACAGGAACAAATTGGGCTATTTATACTGAAGACCAAAGCCCAATGCCAGAAGGAATCGCATTTGATATTATTATTGCAGATCAAGAAATATTAGGGAACGACGATGTAGTTTTAGAAAATAAAACTATTTTGTATCCAAATCCTGCAATAAATAATACTACAATTACTAGTTCTCAAGAAATTTCAAACATTAAAATTTTCAATATTTTAGGGCAAGAAGTTCAAAGTTTTTCTGGGAACGGAACAACAATGGCCTTAGATATTTCGACAATACAAATAGGCACTTACTTTGTTAAAGTTGAAGCAGAAAATGGTACAGAAACATTAAAATTAATCAAACAATAAATTTTATCTGTGATTATGTTTTTAATTTAGACTTCTTTTTTTTTGCTATTTCAGAACAGGATATATTAAAGAAGCTAGATTCAAGTAATAAAAAAAACCGAAGTTTTACACTTCGGTTTTTTGCTTTAATTCCGCCTCAAAAAGCTCTGAAAAATGTTTGAGTAGTTTTTCTTTTATTTCAGCAATGGGTATTTCTTTTTTACCTAATTCTACGTTTAAGGAAGTTACTGCTTTTCCTTTAATTCCGCAGGGAATCATATGATCAAAATAACCCAAATTTGCATTTACATTTAATGCAAATCCGTGCATCGTTACCCAACGACTAGCTCGTACTCCAAAAGCACAAATCTTTCTTGCAAAAGGAGTCCCAACATCAAACCATACTCCTGTTTCTCCTTTGGACCGTTCCGCTTTAAGTCCGTATTCGGCAAGGGTTCTAATCACCATTTCTTCTAAAAAACGAAGGTATTTATGAATATCGGTAAAAAAGTTTTCTAAATCTAAAATCGGGTACCCAACAATCTGTCCAGGTCCGTGATAAGTAATATCTCCTCCTCGATTGTTTTTATAGAATGTGGCACCAATTTCGGTTAGTTTTTCTTCAGAAATTAAAAGGTTTTCAATATCACCGCTTTTTCCTAAAGTATAAACGTGGGGATGCTCTACATAAAGAAAATAGTTAGAGGTTACTAGATTTGTTGCTTCTCTTCGGTTTTTGATTTTTACATCAACAATACCCTTAAAAAGTTGCTCTTGATATTCCCAAGTTTCTTTATAATCTTTTGAGCCTAATTCTTGTATTTCAACTATCTTATTCAATGGTTATTTCTCTAATTTTACTTCAAGATCCATTACATCTGGATTTTTAATATAATCTACAAAAGAACGTTCAAACTCTATTGTTTTTCCATCTGAAGAAAACAAAGCATCTTCCACTGAAGCACTTTTAATCTTACGAGGAAAAGTATATTTAATCTTATATGTCATCGCACTCATAAAAGATTCTATAGAAGTGATACTATCTACTTGGGCTTTATGTTTTTCAAGATCTATAATATAAGAATCACGCTTAAAAACTCCTCTTTTGAAAGAATATTTTACTCCAACATTATTATCATTACCATCTTCTTCTTTACTATTGCCGCCTCCCATACTTGGCACTACACCATCCATTTCTTCAAAAGCTTTCATTAAATCATTGGATTCAGAAACATCATCAAAGTCAGTAAAAATATCTACTATCATTTTTTTAGCTTCAGGATCAATATTCATATGAATACTGTAATTTTCTAAAGTCTTTAGTTTTTGTTGTTCCTCGGTAGGTAATTGAGAAATACTATCTTTTTTTTCTTTAAAAACATCTTTAAAGCTAATAATAGTATCTGTTTTTACCATTGTAGAATCTTTTTCCATATCACCCATCATACCCATCATTTCACTTAAATCCATACTAACGGTCATCCTTCCGGAACCATCTTCATTTAAAGTCATCGTTTCAGTAAATTGGCAACTAATAAAAGTGAAAGTCAATACTAATAAGGCAGTAATTTTGCGTAACATATTTAATTATTTAGGATTATTAATAATAATTAGAGCAGCAATTACACCTGGAATCCATCCACATAAGGTTAAAATAAAAACGATGATTACAGATCCACAACCTTTATCCAACACTGCTAATGGTGGAAAAATGATTGACATAATTACTCTCCAAATACTCATAAAACGCAAAGTTACAAATTAATATCCTCCTATAAGTAACCTTTGAAATGCTTTTGTTACAACAATGTTATAACTATTGGTTAAGCCATAGTTTGTCATTATCTTTGCGGTTTATTTTTTACATATAATTATGCAATTATCCGAACAGGAATTAGTACGAAGAGAAAAGCTCACACAACTTAGAGCGCTAGGAATTAACCCATATCCTGCTGATTTATTTCCAGTAAACACGATGACTACGGAAATAAAACAGAATTTTGAAGAAGGAAAAAAGGTAATTATCGCTGGAAGATTAATGTCTCGACGTATTCAAGGAAAAGCTTCTTTTGCAGAATTACAAGATGCAGAAGGAAGAGTACAAGTGTATTTTAACCGTGACGAAATCTGTCCTGGAGAAGATAAAGTGCAGTATAATGAAGTATACAAAAAATTACTAGATATTGGTGATTTTATTGGTATTGAAGGAGAATTGTTCACTACCAAAGTAGGTGAAAAAACCGTAATGGTAAAGAACTTCAAACTACTTTCAAAATCATTAAAACCATTACCACTACCAAAAACAGATAGCGAAGGAAATACCTTTGATGAATTCAATAATCCAGAATTGCGTTACCGTCAGCGTTATGCCGATTTGGTGGTCAATCCAAAGGTAAAAGAAGTGTTTATTAAACGTACCAAATTGTTTACAGCAATGCGTGCTTTCTTTAATGAACGCGGTTATTTTGAAGTAGAAACTCCTATTTTACAATCGATTCCAGGTGGTGCTGCGGCAAGGCCATTTCAAACACATCATAACTCTTTAGACATTCCAATGTTTATGAGAATTGCTTGTGAATTATACCTTAAAAAGTTAATCGTTGGTGGATTTGATGGAGTGTATGAATTTGCAAAAACCTTCAGAAATGAAGGAATGGACAGAACCCACAATCCAGAATTTACCATGATGGAAATCTATGTAGCCTACAAGGATTACAACTGGATGATGGATTTTACTGAGCAATTATTAGAATTCTGTGCTACGGAAGTAAACGGAAGTTCAAAAACTATTTTCGGAGAACACGAAATAGACTTCAAAGCTCCTTACGCAAGAGTGACAATGGCAGAAGCGATTGAACATTATACCGATTTTGATATTAATGGAAAAACAGAAGATGAGATAAGAACTGCTGCTCAAGGAATGGGAATTGAGGTAGATGAAACCATGGGAAAAGGAAAACTCATCGATGAAATTTTTGGTGAAAAATGTGAAGCCAATTACATTCAACCAACATTTATTACCGATTATCCAAAGGAAATGAGCCCTTTGACAAAAGAACATCGTTCTAACCCAGAACTAACTGAGCGTTTCGAGTTAATTATCTGCGGAAAAGAATTAGCTAATGCCTATTCAGAGTTAAACGACCCAATTGATCAACGCGAACGATTTGAAGATCAAGTAAAATTAGCAGGTCGTGGTGATGATGAAGCAACCGAGTTTATAGATCAAGATTTTTTAAGAGCTTTAGAATACGGAATGCCTCCTACCTCAGGAATGGGAATTGGAATGGATCGATTCATCATGTTTTTAACCAATAATGCATCTATCCAAGAAGTACTTTTCTTCCCGCAAATGAAACCTGAAGTAAAACAGGTTGCAATGAGTGATGATGAAAAGGTGGTTTTTAATATTTTAAAAGCCAATTCACCTATTGACTTAAACGCATTAAAATCACAAGCAGGATTAAGCAATAAAAAATGGGATAAGACCATTAAAGGCTTGACCAAACACGGTATTGCGAAAGTGAATAAAACCGATGATGGTTTGTTTGTGGAGGTTGTTTAATAGTCTTTTGTCATTCCATTTTTAACAAGGGAACCCATAGAAGCTATAAAAGGGATTACAGCAATGTGGTTCCTTTTTATATTTAAAATAGTTTTAAATAAGCCTATAAACTTTCATAGTAAATTCAAAATTGTATTTTAGGCAAAAATTTCACCCAAATGAAGAAGTATTTTTTATTCAGTTTTATTGTATTAGCACTAATAATTGTTGCGTGCGGAAGTGATGACGATGTTTATGTTGCCACAGACGATGGAGAACCAGAGCCAGAAGCCCCACTTACATTCAAAACCAATTTATCTGAAATGGGAATTTATTCTGGAAATTTATCAAGCTTAAATCCAGAGGAAGATGTTCATTTATACGACCTAAATAGTCGTCTTTTTACAGATTATGCGCATAAACAACGTTTGTTAAGATTACCTGAAGGGGAAGCAATGCAATATAACAACAGCAATTTATTGCCCAATTTTCCTGATAACACTTTAATTTCAAAAACATTTTATTATTATGAAGACGAAAGTAATACAGCTTCAAATAAAATTATAGTTGAAACTCGGGTATTAATTAAAACCGAAGGAACTTGGAAAATAGGAAACTACAAATGGAATTCTGCTATGACCGAAGCTGTATATACAAATGATGGAAGCATCGTTTCTGTAGAATATTTAAATACTGAAGGGATAGTACAAAATATAGAATATCAAATTCCTGCAAATGACGATTGTATAAAATGTCATCAAATTGATGATATTAAAACACCTATTGGGCCAAAGTTAAGAAATATGAATTTCAATCCTAATAATGGTTCAGTAAACATCAATCAATTGCAATATTTTATAAATGAAGAATTATTAGAAGGAGTTTTAAACCCTTCAGATATAACAGTTCTGCCAGATTGGGAAGATGATAATTTTGATATTTTGGAACAAGGAAGAGGCTATATGGAGATAAATTGCGCGCATTGTCATCAACCTGGAGGCTTTACTCCTACTACTTTTTTATTAGACTTCAGATTAGAAGTTCCTTTTGACGATACTGGAATTTATTCAAGAAGAGGTCAAATTGAAGACAGAATACAAAGCACAACCCCTCAATACCTGATGCCAATAATCGGAAGGTCCTTAGTGCATTATGAGGGAGTTGAAATGATGCTAGAATACTTGCAAGCAATAGAAGAATAATAAATAATTCTTTTTTGGCTTAATTTTTGGAATATCGAAAGTAAAATTATTAAATTAGTAACCTAAAATAGACAATATGAAAAACCTATTATCAATAATCACATTTGCATTTGTAATGATGCTTAGCACACAGAATGTTTCAGCTCAAAACCTATCTCAAAACCAAGAAAGACCTGAGGTAGCAGCGAAAGCAGAATTACATGATCTAACAAATCAATTAAATTTAACCGGAGACCAAGGACGTACTTTATACAGAGCTTTAGTTACAAAAGAGGTAAGTTACAGAAAATCTGCTGAAGCAAATGGAGAAAAGAGCCCTCAATTAACTTCTGATATGAAAAAAGCAGACGCTGTTTTTTATGCAGAAATGAAAAAAGTATTAAAAGATGATCAATTTAAAAAGTGGATAAGTTCGCTTAAAAAATAATTATTTTTTAAATAATTAGTCAAAAAAAAAGTCTTTTTCTTATTTAGAAAAAGACTTTTTTTTTGACTATGATTTTCAGTTCTTAACTAAATGAAGATATAGTTTCTGACCTATATTAATATTATTTGAATCTAAATCATTGTATTGTTTTAAAACATCGATAGTAATATTAAATCTTCTTGAAATACTGTATAAAGTGTCTCCTTTTTCAACAGTGTAAGTTTTCATCTTCTTGCTAGTATCTTCTTTTTTATCGGTCTTTTTATCTCTTTTCGATTTTTTACCTAAAACTTTTTCATCATATTTATACAAAGAATATTTCTCGATAATACTTATTAATTTTTGCGGGTATTTTGGATCGGTTGCATACCCTGCTTTTCGCAAACCTTTAGCCCAAGATTTGTAATCATCTTTTTTTAGATTAAATAAACTTTGGTATCGACTTCGTTGAGACAAAAACAAGGAGTGATCTCTAAATGAATACTTAGAATCTTTATATTTTCTAAAACATTCCTGTAATTCATCATCATCATGATAAACACGTTCGCCTGTCCACCCCTTATGGCATTTAATCCCAAAATGATTATTTGATTTTTTACTTAGTTCTGCCCTACCAGCACCACTTTCTAAGATTCCTTGAGCTAAAGTAATACTTGCAGGAATCCCATATTGCACCATCTCTTCCATGGCAATTTCACTATAATTGTCAATATAAATAGCAACAACCTCTGTATAGGAAGCGTTTTTAGGAATAGGTTTTATTTTATCCTTATTTGTTCCTATTACGTCTTCTTTAGGGCTTTCTTTTGGGTTTATTTTAGTAATTTGTTCTGTTCGTGGTGGTTTTTTTTTATAAGTAGTAACCGTCTTTTTTTTAGATTTACAACTACTAAAAATCATGAAACAAATCAAAGTTAATTTTATAAATCTTAGAAACATGTTAAGTGTTTATTTGAGGTAAATTTTTATTTTTCAATAACTGATTCATTCCTGTAATTCCCTGAAGGCCTCCAGTATGAATGGCTAAAATACTGCTATTTTCTTTGAAATATCCTTTTTTAATTAAATCGAAAATTCCAAACATCATTTTCCCAGTATAAATAGGATCTAAAGGAATTCCTGTTTTTTCTTTGAATTCATTTATAAAACGAATCAATTCTAAATCTATTTTAGCATAAGCTCCAAAACAATAGTCGTCTGTTATTTTAAAATTTCTTTTTGTTGAATATTTTTCAATTAATTTTTCTTGAAACGTCCCTTTTAAAGCCGAAAATCCTATCACTTTTTGATGAACATATGATGCTTCTATTATTCCAGAAATAGTACCCCCTGTTCCTACTGCAGTGCAGAGATAATCAAATTCTTTCTCATTTTCTGTAATAATCTCTTTACAACCTTCAATTGCTAAGTCATTAGTTCCTCCTTCCGGAAGAATGTAAATATCTCCAAATTTTTCTTTTAATGAGTTTAAAAAACTTTCACTTTCTTTATCTCTAAATAAGGCTCTAGAAATAAAATAAAACTCCATCCCACATTTTTTTGCGAATGATAAGGTAGGATTGCTTTCTATTTTATCAATTAATTCTTCACCTCTTATTACACCAATAGTTTTAAAACCGTATAACTTTCCAGCGTAAGCCGTAGCTGCTATGTGGTTTGAGTAAGCTCCACCAAAAGTTAATAGGGTATCTATTCCTGTTTTTTTTGCTTTTATTAGATTATATTTTAGTTTACGGTATTTATTACCAGATATTTCAGGGTGTAATAAGTCTTCTCTTTTAATAGTTAAGGAAATATTTGCACTAAAAAACAAACTCAAAGGAATGTTTTCGTTTTTCACTAATTTATTACTTAAAAACAAAGTTTCAATATTTTCAACAAAATAACAAAATAATCTTGATCTTGCATATATATTAAGCTACTAGGTTTCATGAAATTCAATAAATTCTAAAGTGTAAAACATTGAAAATAAATTCATATATGTAATTTTAAATCTTTTTTTTGTAGTCTTTTTCTTATTTTTGTTAATTTTTTATGCCGATTATCTTTTTTAGATGTTCTTATTCGATATTTCATTGTATTTTCGATTTTGCCAAATCTAAATTATCTTAATTATGAACATTTCTTCTGTAATTAACTTTAAAACATTATGTGTTTTATTTATTATTTCTTACAATGTAACGATTGCACAAGTAGGAATTAACACAACAACGCCTAACGGTATACTGGACATAAGCAGTTCTACAACAGGTTTTGTGTTGCCTAGAGTTAGTTTAACTTCAACTATATTACAAGCCCCTGTTGTCAATCCAAAAACAGGTGTTAGTATCATACCTGAAGGAACAACAGTTTATAACACCAATACTTCTTCTTCAGGAACAAATGATGTATCACCTGGCATGTATGTATGGGACGGTTCAAAATGGGTAATAGAATTTAGTAGAACTCAAGCTACTTTCTTTGAAAGCGATTTATTTATTAGAACAAAATCCTCAGATTCGTTTATAGACATACCTGGATTAAGTTCAAAAAACTTTACCGCCAATTATACAGGAAAATACAAAGTTGAAGTAAGAGTTAATTTTGCAGGAGGGTCTGCCAAAGTCCCAAATATATCAGGGGGATCTGCAAGTTCTCAGTCTGACGGCTATCTTAATATTGCTAGAGCTTTTGGGATTTTTAGATTTAATTTTAACGGAACAGACTTTGATATCCCGGCGCATGCATATTCAACTGCTTATGAACCTTCGGTATCTGCAACCAATTACTTTGCTATATGGCAGGAATTTTCTACCGTACAATATATATTTTTAACAGCCGGAGATGTGGTAAACTTTAACTTAAGTTTTGACCAACATGATGCTCCAGAATATGAAGATAACGGCAGTAGTAATGATGGCAGGGGTCACATAGCCTATGATATTCCTTGCACTGTTGAAATAGTCTACATTGGAGATTAACTAACAATTTAATAGATATGAAAAATATAATTACTAACAGACACACACTTTTGTGCCTTTTATTATTTACTTCATTAATAATGAAAGGCCAAATAGGAATTAATACAACATCTCCCAAAGGAGCCTTAGATATTGGTTCAAGTACTATGGGAGTTGTACTTCCTGTCGTCTCATTACCAGATCCATATACTGAAACCATAGTGAATCCAAATGGAGGCAGTATTATTGCAGGGACGACAGTGTACAACAACAATAGCACTATAAATGGTGCTGATAGCATGTATCCTGGCATCTATTTTTGGAATGGATCTAAGTGGATTTCCCAAAGAGAAAGAAAAGACAATAAGCTTTTTACACAAAATACAGACCTTAGGCCAGAGTCCTCTACTGGAAAACAAAACATAAGTTTTGATAATAATACGTTTACACCTATATTTACTGGTCAGTATAAAATAACACTTACAGTACATTTTGGAGGAGGTACGTCAAACATCCCTTCTGGCTCTCAACATGTTAATTTCGTAAAACAGGAAGGCCAATTTGAATTTATTTTTGATGGTAGTACGTACTTGTTTAGCCTTAGCTCATATTCAGGAAGTAACGATGATAAATTATTTAAAGGAGGATCAGGGTCATCAATTATTAATTACACTAATTCTATTAATCAAACATCTTACAATTATGAAAAAACTTTATCTGCTGGAACCCCATATTCGTTTACATTGACTTTTGATCAAGCAGATGCTGTTGGATTTGAAGGTGATGGAAATATAATTGTATTACCTTTAGAAAATGGAAGTGGATATATTACTATTAATGACAGTCTTAAATGTTCCGTCGAAATAAATTATACAGGAGAATAAAACAATATTTATTTTAATACTATGAAAAAATACTTATTTAATTTGAGAAGTAGTGTGTTAAGCATTTTAATAGCCCTTTTTTATATTCAAGCATATAATGCTCAAGTAGGAATAGGAACAGTTCTTCCAGAAGGTGCGTTAGACTTAAACACAACAACACAAGGGTTAGTTTTTCCTCGTGTAGCTTTAACAGCTTCTAATGTAGAACTCCCAATTACTAACCCAAATGGAGGAACGGTTGAAGAAGGCACTACAATATATAACACAAGTACAACAACTAACGGTACAAACGATGTATATCCAGGGATTTATTCTTGGGATGGCTTAATTTGGGCACCCCAATTTGTAATGGCAGATTATACTAAATTTGAACAATCAGGAGGTTGTTACCGCACAACAATTAAAGAAAGCTACAGTGACCCAAACCCATCTGACGCTGATAATATTCTTGGAATAACAAATCAAATTTTTGTACCAAAATATACAGGAACCTATAAAGTAGAAATAAAAACAAATTTTGGGGCAGGAGCCATAAATGATTTTACTGCAGATGATAAAATATCTCTAGCTACTTCCGAAGGCTCATTTTTTTTCAAATTATCAGGATTAGGAGTGGACATTGACCCTATTCCACCTGGTGCGCTATACGATTATACTGAGGGTTGGATATACACACATTCCTATTCGACCCATAATAGTATTGAAACTCCTTCATTAGAAGACAATACAATAAAACATAATACTTCATCAGTATTTTATGTAAATTTGACCGCAAGTGAAAACTATACATTAAATCTTAGTATTTGCATAATTACAGGAGATGAATATTTTATAAACAATGGCGATAGTGGCAGTGGACAGGGTCATGTAGGTCATGACATCCCTTGTACTATTGAATTTACATTTCTTAAAGAATAAAGCATTAAATACCTTAACCACTTATACCCTTACTTTTCATTATGAAAAAAGCATTTTTTACCCTAAGTTTATTATTTACTACTTTATTAAATTACAGTCAAACTCCTTGTTCTAGTGGTACTGCAGGTTCTTATCCTTGTGACGGAATAACTTTACAAGGCTATATCTCAGCGTCAGCTATGGGAGCTAAAGAAGGACAAGACTCCTGGGGATGGACCGATCCTCAAGATGGTAAAGAATATGCAATTGTTGCTTTAGATAACGGTACTGCATTTGTTAATATAACGGATCCTATTAATCCAATTTATCTTGGAAGAATGGACAGTCATACTGGTAGTAGTTTATGGCGAGATGTTAAAGTATATGCAAACCATTCGTATACCGTAAGTGATTCCAACGGAAATCACGGAATGCAAGTCTTTGACCTTACTCAATTAAGAGGTTTAACAGGATCTCCTGTCGTAAATTTTTCCGAAACTGCTCATTATAACGGTTTTGGAAGCGCACATAACATTGTTATTAATCAAGATACTGGTTTTGCTTATGTTGTAGGTTCAAACACCTTTAGTGGTGGGCCTCATTTTATTGACCTCTCAAACCCTTCAAACCCTGTAGCTGCTGGAGGATATTCAGGATCTGGATACATGCACGATGCTCAAATACTGGTTTATAATGGCCCAGATACAGAACACAATGGTAAAGAACTTATTATTGGCGCCTTTAGTGGTGGGTCTGATGATGTTAGGATTATTGATGTATCTGATAAAAATAATATTAACTTAATAGGAATTGTATCTTACTCAAACAAATACTATACTCATCAAGGATGGTTTACAGATGACAAAAGATTTTTTATTGTAGGTGATGAAGTGGATGAAGAAAATGTCGGTTTTAACACCAGAACCCTAGTTTTTGATATGCAAGATTTAGACAACCCAACATTACATTATATATATTATGGTTCGACAAAAGCAATAGACCATAACGGATATGTTAGAGGAAATCGATTTTATCTAGCAAATTATGCTGCTGGAATGAGGATATTAAAAATTGATGGACTATACGACTCTCCTCCCAGTATGGTAGAGGTAAATTATTTTGATGTTTATCCATCAAGTAATTCTGCTTCTTTTAATGGAACATGGAACGTCTACCCTTTCTTTGAAAGTGGCAACCTTGTTGTAACTGGATTCGGAAATGAAAATATAGATGGAGATGGTGGGCTATTTATCTTGAAAGATCCACTGTATGATAATGTTGACCCTACAGTTGTATGTCAACCCTACACTGCAGTTTTGGATAAAACTACAGGGTCTGTAACTGTAAATTATACAGATATTGATGGAGGAACAACTGACAATTTTGCAATAATCCCTGCTAACTTCTCTCTAACTGGACAAACCACCTTTACGTGTGATGATATAGGAATACACAATATTACTTTAAATTACGAAGATGATTATGGCAATAAATCTTTTTGTGTAGCAACAATTACTGTTGAAGCTGAAACAACCTCATATTTAGGAGGTTCCACTTGGAGTAACGGATTTCCTGATATTGGATCAAATGTAAACATAAGCAATAATTATAATACTACATCGGTTGGAAATTCGAGTATAGATGCTTGTACTTGTGAAATTGATTTAGGAAAAACACTTACAATTGGAGCAAATAGTTATTTAAATCTAACAAAAGACATTATTGTAAATGGAAATTTAAAAGTTGAACATGAAGGAAGCTTAGTACAAATAAACGATAATGCTACAGTAACAAATAATGGAATAATTGAAGTTAAAAAATCAACTACTGGTTTTGATGATCCTACAGATTTTACAATTCTTAGCAGTCCAATGTCTTCAGAAGTAAGAAACAATGTATATGCTAGCAGTGCGGTAACTATGAATCATATTACCACAAATTTCATCCCTCATCCAGATGTTCAAGCACTAGATCCCGCTATAAATAACTTTGCAGATGACAATGGAGACAACTGGGAGTTTTATACTAGTAATGAATCTATTATTCCTGGAGTTGGGTATCTCGTTGGAGGTACAACTGGCGGTGGTAATATAAACAGTACATACACACAAGGGACATTAAATAACGGAGTTATAACATTCCCAATTGTTTATAACGGAACGCAAAATGGAAGTCCGAATATTTTAGGAAATCCCTATGCTTCCGCAATTGATGGTGTCAAATTCATTAATGACAACCCGATAGTTGATGCAATCTATTATTGGGAACATTTGACAGCTCCTGCAGGAAATTATCCTGGTTATCGAAGCGAAAATTGGAATATGGGAGATATTTCTATTTTAAATTCAACTGGGGGTATTGGAGCAGTAAATGGTGGTATCACTCCGTCAAACTATATTCCATCTGGGCAAGGTTTTGGAGTAAAAGCTAATGCAGTAGGAGCTGTTACTTTTAACAACTCAATGCGAGTAAAAGACAACAATACTGGATACAGAGACCTAGAAAATCCTATTGAAAAAATACTTTTAAAAGTCACCAATCAAACTTATCAATTAAAAAGCTCAGCATTAATAGGATTTACAAATCTTGCAACAGACGAATTTGATCCAAAATATGATGCTATCCGTTTGGGAACACCCTTATCTATTTACTCTATTTTAGACGATAAAGAATTAACCATTCAAGGCCGTGCGATTTTTAATGTAGAACAAATCATTCCTTTAGGTTTTAGAACAATGGTTGAAGAACAACAAGAATATAGTATTACTTTAAGTAATATTGAAGGAGAGTCATTAAATAATGTCGATGTATTTTTAAATGATAGAGATTTAAATACAATAACAAATTTATCTGAAACAAACTATAATTTTCACTCTACCGAAGGGTTTCAAAACAACAGATTTTATTTATTTTTCGAATCAAATGAGGTGTTAATTGGTCCAGAAAATGTATTAAATACAATTATTGTTTACCCAAACCCAACTCAAGATATTATTAACATAGATTCTCCTCAATCTTTAATTAAAAGTATTGACATTTATGATTTAAGTGGAAGGAAAATATTATCAAAATTGAATGTAAATAAAAACTCTCTAGAGTTAAATTTCTCTTCTTTTAAAACTACAATTTATTTTGTAAAAATTCAAACAGAATTTGGAACGATAACTAAAAGGGTAATAAAAAAATAAGTTATCTTTTTCATATAAAATTTCCATCAATAAATTAATATTGATGGAAATTTTACTATTATTTGTAGTTTTTTTCCTACCTATACTAACAAAAAGCGCCTTTTATCGATTTTAATTGTCTTATGACAGATTTATATGTATCGTTGCCAGACCAAATCTATAAAAGCGATTATTATGAACATAATTTCCCCCGCAAAAACTTATCTATTTAGTGCTTTTTTTTTAATATTTTTAAGCACGACATTATTTTCACAAGTTGGAATTAACACAACAACTCCTGCTGAAGGAGCTATGCTAGACATATCAAGTACAAATAAAGGTTTACTTTTACCAAGAATTATTATAGATGACTTAAGTACTATAGATCCAATTACAGGAGATGGCACCGAAAGCTTATTAGTTTATAATATCTCAGAAATAACTCCAAAAGGATTCTATTATTGGGATAGCAGTAAATGGGCTGTTATTGGAGGTAATGATTGGTCATTATTAGGAAACGCAGGAACAAATCCTGCAACTAATTTTATTGGCACTACTGATAATGTTGATTTAGTTTTAAAAACAAATGACTCAGAGCAAATGCGTATTTTAAATGGCGGTCAGGTCATTATTAATGACACTACACCATTTGTTGGTGATCGATTTACAGTTACTGGCTCTAATAATGAATCTGTAATTAATGCTTTTGCTACTGGAACAAATGGCGTTGGTATTTATGCAGAAAGTATTGACTTTGATGCAATAGTAGGAGATGGATCTCGATTTGGAGTAGTAGGGATAGGAACCTATGGAATCTACGGAGTAGGTTCGTCTAGAGGTGTTTACGGATCTGCCAACAGTGCAACTGGATTTGGAATGATTGCAAATAATGACAATTCAACTGGAGTTGGAATACTAGCTTCTGGAGCTAATGCTCCTTTAAACTACCTAAATAGTTCCGGAGGAACGTTTAATGGTGTTACTGCAATAGCAGGGTTTTCAACAAACTCCTCGGGTACTGGTATCTCAGGAATAGGAAATGGTGGCACTACTTCAAGAACATTAACCAATGGATCTGGTGTAGCTGGAAATGGAGATACTGGAGTATATGGATTTTCAATATTATCTACAGGAACAGGAATGATTGCTGTCGGAAACAATAGTACTACAATTACAACTCACCCTTCGGGATCTGGAATAGCTGCATCGGGAACTAATATTGGAGTGTTTGGTTATGCAGGTAATGGTGACACCTCAAACTCAAATCGCGGAAATGCAGGTGGAGAATTTGTATTAGACGCAGATAACGACCCTACCACAAATACAAATAATGACGGAACCAGAGCAAGGGCCATCTTAGCAGGTTTTAATTCAGTTACTCCAAATGGATCACTTTCAAATGAAGAAAGTTATTTTGGAGGTTACTTTAGCGGAGGTAGTGAAAGTAGTGGAACCCCTTCTTATGCATATGTTGGAATGAGATACCAAACAAACAATGATGGAACTTCAGGAGCAACAGATTTTAAAATAATTGGAACTGGTAGTAATTCAACTATGGTAAATGATTCTAATGGAAATAAAAGAATCCTATTTTCACCTGAAGCTCCAGAAATTCTCTTCCAAGATTTTGGAGTTGGTCAATTAGTTAATGGACAAATAAGAATAAATATAGACCCTTTATTAAAAGAAGCTTTATTTGTTGACAATGAACATCCTTTAAAAGTATACGTTACTTTAGAAGGTGAGTGTAATGGTATCTACGTTACTAATAAATCTGCAGATGGCTTTAATGTAATAGAATTACAAGGTGGTAATAGTAATGCTTCTTTTTCTTGGCAGATTGTTGCTAATAGAGCAGATACAAAAGATAGAAATGGAAATATTGTTTCAAAACATGTAGGCGTAAGACTACCTATAGGCCCTGAACCTTTAACAACCAACATGAAAAAACAAGAAGTTTCCTCAGAAACAACCAAACTTATAAAAGATTCAAATAGAATTGAAAGAGATATTAATATTAAAAAAAACAGAAATACTTCAAACATAATTTCTCAAGCAAAAAAATAACATAAGTATACTAATATTTATATAAGCCTTTATCATTTAGATAAAGGCTTATCCATTTCCTCTATTTAGTAATATCAATTAACTTTAGCAATCATATAAACAAAATAAGAAATTCTTATTTTTGCATAATGTCCTATTTCAAAAAAAACATATCTTTGGAAGAAGGTGATTATTACATCACCCCAGAAGGCTATAAATGCTTTACAGAACAATACCACTTAAAACGAGGTCATTGTTGTGAAAGTGGTTGCCGTCATTGTCCGTATGGGTATGATAAAAAAGTAGGCAGTAGGCGAAAAAATAAAAATTAGAAGTATAAACTAACTTATACTTTAAAGTTTATTAAGCTTTTAGTAGAATAAAATTCGTGAAATTAGTGTCTGAAAAAAAAATACAATGAACTTCAAAGAACAAATCAAGCAAGGAATCCCAACAGAATTACCAAACAAAAAACAATACGATTCCAACATAAATCACGCACCAAAGCGTAAAGATATTTTATCTGCAGAGGAAAAAAAATTAGCACTTCGCAACGCACTTCGGTATTTTGATGCTAAACATCACGCTACACTCCTACCCGAGTTTCAAAATGAATTAAAAACCTACGGTCGTATTTATATGTATCGTTTACGTCCAGAATATAAAATGTATGCACGTCCTGTTTCTGAATATCCAGGAAAATGTGAACCCGCAAAAGCGATACAATTAATGATTCAGAATAACTTAGATTATGCAGTAGCACAACATCCTCACGAACTAATCACCTATGGTGGTAACGGAGCCGTTTTTCAAAATTGGGCACAGTATCTTCTTACCATGAAGTATTTATCCGAAATGACCGAAGACCAAACCCTAGTAATGTATTCTGGTCATCCACAAGGATTGTTCCCTTCACATAAAGATGCTCCTCGCGTGGTCGTAACCAACGGAATGATGATTCCGAATTACTCCAAACAAGACGATTGGGAAAAATTCAATGCTTTGGGCGTTACTCAATACGGACAAATGACTGCCGGAAGCTATATGTACATTGGCCCTCAAGGGATCGTTCATGGAACTACTATTACACTTCTAAATGGTTTCCGGAAAATAAATAAAGATACTCACGGTGGCTTATTTGTAACTTCTGGATTGGGTGGAATGAGTGGTGCACAACCAAAAGCAGGAAATATCGCAGGTTGTGTAACAGTTTGTGCCGAAGTGAATAAAAAAGCAACCGAAACCAGACATTCTCAAGGTTGGGTAGATGAAGTGATTTCAAATGTAGACGAACTAACTTCTCGTGTAAAAGAAGCGGTTGCTAACAAGGAAACTGTTTCAATTGCGTATGACGGAAATGTGGTAGATGTATGGGAAAAATTCGACAAAGAAAACCTTTATGTCGACTTAGGAAGTGACCAAACTTCACTTCATAATCCTTGGGCAGGCGGTTATTATCCTGCAGGGCTTTCTTATGAAGAAGCCAACGAAATGATGGCAAATAACCCGAAAGCTTTTAAAGCGGAAGTACAAAAAAGTTTACGTCGACAATCGGAAGCCATCAACAAACATACCGCAAAAGGAACTTACTTTTTCGACTACGGAAATGCATTTTTATTAGAAGCCTCCCGAGCTGGAGCAGAGGTAATGGCAGAGAACAACATTGATTTTAAATACCCATCTTATGTACAAGATATTATGGGACCTATGTGTTTCGATTATGGATTTGGACCTTTTCGTTGGGTTTGTGCTTCCGGAAATCCAGAGGATTTAGTTATTACAGACCAAATTGCTTGCGATGTTTTAGAGGAAATGAAAAAAACTTCTCCTCCAGAAATTCAGCAACAAATGGCAGATAACATTCAATGGATCAAAGGTGCTCAAGAAAACAAATTAGTCGTTGGTTCTCAGGCAAGGATTTTATACGCAGATGCCGAAGGAAGAATTAATATTGCAAATGCTTTCAACAAAGCAATTTCAGAAGGAAAAATAGGAATGATTGTTTTGGGTCGTGATCATCATGATGTTTCAGGAACCGATTCTCCATATCGCGAAACCTCTAATATCTACGACGGAAGTCAGTTTACAGCAGATATGGCAATCCAAAATGTAATAGGCGATAGCTTTAGAGGAGCTACTTGGGTGAGCATTCACAATGGTGGTGGCGTTGGCTGGGGCGAAGTGATCAACGGGGGTTTTGGTATGGTTCTTGATGGTAGTAAAGACGCACAACGACGATTAGAATCTATGCTTTACTGGGATGTAAATAATGGGATTTCAAGACGTAGTTGGGCAAGAAATGACGAAGCAGTATTCGCAATAAAAAGAGCTATGAAAAAGAATCCTATGTTGCAAGTAACCCTTCCTAATTTTGTTGATGATGAATTAATTAATAAAATGTAACACTATGAAATATTTAAGCCTTTTTGCATTAGTCCTTACCTTAACTTTTACATCTTGTTCTACGGTTAAAGTGGTTTCAGATTACGATTCAAAAACCGATTTTAGCAAGTATCAATCATTCGCTTTTTACAAACCTGGAATTGACAAAGCTCAAATTTCAGATTTGGATAAAAAACGTATAATGCGTGAAATTGAAGCCAATTTAAAAGCAAAAGGAATGATAATTTCTGAAAACCCAGATCTATTAATTACTATTTTCACTAAGGAAAGAGAACGAGTAGATGTGTACAACAATAGTTACGGCTATTGGGGTTACGGGTACGGATCTTGGTATGGAGGATATGGCGGAACATCGGTTTCTACTTCAACAGAAGGAACTTTATTTGTCGATTTTATTGACAAAGAGAAAAATGAACTAGTCTGGCAAGGAGTAGGGAAAGGTGATTTGGTAATGAGTTCCGTTGAAAAAAAGGAAGCTCGAATTAAAGAAATTGTTTCAAAAATATTAGCTCAATACCCTCCAGGAGTTGAAATGAAATAATTCAATATTCTAAAATTTCAATTATTTTCGTTTTCACTTTTTCAGTTGAAGGAATCATCGTTTGTTCTAAAGTTGAATTCAATGGAATTGCAGGCATATTCTCACTTCCAATCACCATTACTGGTGCGTCTAAATCTCTAAAGCATTCCTCTTGAATTCTTCCCTGTAAGGCTCTTGAAAAACTATTTTCTGAAGGCTCTTCAGTTACTACCAAACACTTTCCGCATTTTCTAACGGAATTAAAAATAGTCTTATAATCTATTGGATGAAGGGTTCGTAAATCGACAATTTCAATTTTATCTTGCATTCTAAGTTCCTTTGAAGCATTCATTGCCCAATGAACTCCCATTCCGTAAGTAATAATTGAAAGGGTTTCCTCTTCCTCTTGTTTCCATATTTCTTGAAGCACCCAAGCTTTCCCGAAAGGCAAAATATAATCTTCCGCAGGTTCTACCGAAGTTGCTCCTTTTGTTCCCGGAACTTTACTCCAATACAAACCTTTATGCTCTAAAATCACTACTGGATTTGGGTCATAATAAGCAGCTTTCATCAAGCCTTTTAAATCGGCTCCGTTACTTGGATAAGCAATTTTTATCCCTCGAATGTTAGATATCACACTCTCAACAGATGACGAATGATAAGGACCACCACTTCCATAAGCTCCAATCGGAACACGTAATATCATAGAAACTGGCCATTTTCCATTCGATAAATAACAACTTCTGCTTACCTCCGTAAATAACTGATTTAATCCTGGCCAAATATAATCTGCAAACTGAACCTCAACAATAGGTTTCAACCCCACAGCACTCATTCCCACCGTACTTCCCACAATAAATGCTTCTTGAATGGCAGTATTAAAAACGCGATGGTCTCCAAATTTTTGAGCTAAAGTAGCTGCTTCTCTAAAAACTCCGCCCAATCTTCCGCCCACATCTTGCCCGTACATCAAGCATTCTTTGTGTTTTGCCATCAACTCTTCGATGGCAAATAAGGCGCAGTCTACCATCACCACTTTTTCGGCTCCCTCGGGAGTTCGTTCTCCTACTTCTTCAGTAATTGGCGTTGGTGCGAAATCGTGTGTAAATAAATCTTCTGGTTTAGGATCTTCCGCTTTTAAGGCTTTTATCAAGGCCTTTTTTACGGTTTCTTTTGCAGATGCTTCTATCTTCTGAATTTCTTCGGAAGTAAAGTCGTTTTTCAACAATAACTTTTTTAACTTCGGATAAGGGTCTCTGCTTTTTGCTTCTTCTAAATCATCTCGATACCATTCCATTCGCACTCCTGAAGTATGATGATTTAACAAAGGAACTTTTGCGTGAACTAAGAAAGGACGTCTTTCTGTTCTTATCGTTTTAATTATCTTCTGAAGGGTTTGATAACTTTCTTCAAAATCGGTTCCGTCTATTGAAACTGCTTCTAATCCTTTGAAACCTTTGGCATATTCAAAAGCATTTTGTGCTCTTGTTTCTTCAGCAGTTGCCGAAATATCCCATCCATTATCTTGTACTAAATACAAAATAGGAAGCTGTTTTAAAGCCGCCATTTGGAATGCTTCTGAAATTTCTCCTTCGGTTACGGAAGCGTCACCTAGGGAGCAAACTACTATAGGCGCTTCGACTCCGCTCAGCGACCCAAAGATATCATCATCGCTACCATCTTTCAAAACATTTGCGTTCTCCCTTATGAGATTCCCGCCTTCGCGGGAATGAATTTCTTTGTACCAAAAACCCATAGCAACTCCTGTAGCAGGAATTGTTTGCATTCCGGTTGCTGAACTTTGATGTGGAATTTTAGGTTTGTCATCATCCTTTAAACTTGGATGTGAATAATAAGTCCTCCCTCCCGAAAATGGATCATCTTTTTTAGCCAACACCTGAAGCATTAACTCATAAGGTTTCATCCCAATTGCTAATAACATTGAATCATCTCTATAATATGGAAATGCATAATCCTGTGGTAATAATTGCATTCCTAAAGCAGTCTGAATCACTTCGTGACCACGAGAAGTTGCGTGAACATATTTAGATACTTCTTTAAAGTTATCTTCATATTCCTCGGTCATTGCCTTTGCAGTACACAGGTTTGCGAAGGCTTTTTTTAGGGTTGCTTTATTTATTTTATTTTCCATTTTATATTTCCCCCTTTAAAGGGGGATTAAGGGGATGTTTTTTGATTTATTCTAAATTATTATCTTTCAACTATATCCTTTACAACAATAAGATTGCCGCGCTCATACTTCGCTCGCAAAGACATTGCGAATAACATTTTACCTACGAAACCGGCATCATCCAACCAAAAACATCTTCAGATTCTCCAATTTTTATTCCGTTCAGTGTGTCATTTATATCTTGAGCTACTGGGCTTTCATCAGATACATGAATCACACCTTCTTCTGAACCTATTTCTTGAATGTATGCAATTCCTACTGCTGTTCCTGTTCCAAAAGCTTCTTCTAAAGTCCCATTCTCTGAAGCTTCTTTTATTTCATCTAAAGTAATCGGACGTTCAGTAACTTCAAATCCTTTATGACGTAATAAATCGATCACACTCATTCGTGTAATTCCGTCTAAAATAGAACCATCACGTCTTGGAGTTATAAATTTACCACTGATTTTAAAGAAAATATTCATCGTTCCAACTTCTTCAACATACTTATGCTCGGCTGCATCTAACCATAAAATTTGGTTGTAGCCTTTTGCTTTCGCATTCTCCGTTGGAAGAATTGCTGCTGCATAATTTCCTGCTGCTTTTGCTTCTCCTGTTCCTCCGTGAGCCGCACGAATAAACTTTTTCTCTGCATATAATTTAATTCGTTCACTAAAATATGGCCCTGCAGGCGAACAAATAATGATAAACTTGTAACTTGTTGCTGCACGCATTCCGATAAAATGTTCGTCGGCATACATAAACGGACGCAAATACATAGCGCTTCCTTTTTTCTTAGGAATCCATTCTCGATCTAAACTCACCAATTGTTTTAATCCTTCAGCGAAAATTTCTTCAGGTAATTCTGGCATTCCCATTCTTACTGCACTCGTATTTAAACGAGCTGCATTTTTATCAGGTCTGAATAATAAAGGTTCTCCAGCAGCATTTAAAGTCGCCTTCATTCCTTCAAAAATTGCTTGTCCGTAATGCAATGCCATCGTAGCTGGATGCGTTGCAATAGTTTGCATAGGAACGATTCTTGGATTGTTCCAAGTTCCGTTTTCATAATCGCAAATAAACATATGGTCTGTGAAAATTTTTCCTAAAGGAATGTTATCAAAGTCCAATTCACTTAATGTTGAATGATTTGTTTTTGTTATTTTTATTGTTTCCATAACTGATTTTTTTGCCTTATTTGAAGGCATTTGTTTATGTTATATTTTTCTTTTTAAATCAAATTTCTCCATATAGTCTGCAATTCTTCTTAAAAAAGAACCTGCTAAAAACCCATCCACTATCCGATGATCAAAGGAAAGTGATAAATACATCATACTTCTTATGTCAATTGAATCTCCTTCTGGTTTTTCAATTACCTCCGCGCGTTTTTTTATAATTCCTGTAGCTAAAATTGCAGCTTCGGGCTGATTGATAATCGGTGTTCCCATTACTGAACCAAATGTTCCTACATTAGAAATGGTAAAAGTACTTCCCGACATATCATCAGCTTTCAGTTTATTTTCTCTTGCTTTTAAGGAAAGTGAATTAATTTCTGAAGCCAATTCTTTCAAACTTAATTTATCAGCATTTTTTACTACAGGAACAATTAAATTTCCTGTTGGTAATGCTGTTGCCATTCCTATATTTATATTTTCTTTTACGATAATATTTCTACCATCTAAAGTGGAATTTATCATTGGGTAATCGACAATTGCTTTGGCAACTGCCTCAATAAACAAAGGAGTAAAGGTTAATCTTTCTTGATACTTCTCTAAAAACGGAATTTTCATTTCATTTCGCCACTCAACCATTTCAGTAAGATCCGCTTCCACATAAGCAGTCACGTGAGGTGAAGTATGCTTACTGAAAACCATTCGATCTGCAATCATTTGACGCATACGATCCATTTCAACAATCTTCCCGGTGCCTTTATCAAATTTTAAATCTGGTACTTGAAAACCACTTTTTTCAGCAACAGGTTGCGCAAATTTATAAGGACGTCCTTCTTCTATGTAATTCATCAAATTACTTTTTCGAAGACGATTCTCATTTCCTGAAACTGGTATTCGAGCTAATTCTTCAAAACTGATATGATGTTCTTTAGCAATGCTAATAATTAATGGGGAGAAGAATAAATTTGAATTTTCTACTTTAAAGGAAGTATTTGATGAGGTATGTTGCTTTTTAGGTTTAGTCTTTTTATTATCACTTCGACTTCGCTCAGTGTCCTTGTTGGAATTATCATTATGCTTCTTTTTTACTGAAACCTTCCCGTCGGTTTTAATAACCGCAATGGTTTCTCCTATTTTTATAACATCGTTTTGTTTATACAACAATTCAGAAACGACACCTGTTACCAATGACGGAACTTCAGAATCTACCTTGTCTGTAGCAACTTCCAATAGAATTTCGTCTTCCTCAATAGGGTCTCCTACATTTTTGAACCATTTAATAATGGCTGCTTCGGTGATACTTTCACCTAGTTTTGGCATTTTGAATTCGTACTGAGACATTCTTTTTATTTATTTCTTTTTAACTCTGCTAATGTTTCAACGTAATTTATCTGTATCGGCCTATTTTTTGGAATTTCCCGAAGTGGGTCAACTTCTTTTAAACCTTCGTGACAATCTGCTGGCAACTGCTGATATAATTTTGTGCCGGCTGTTTTCCACCCAATCATTTCATCTGAAACATCTTTAATTGCTTTTGCAGGATTCCCCACTATTAATTTTCGTCTTTCAAAAACACTTTCAGCTTTTACAAATGCCATGGCACCAACGATACATTCTTCTCCAATTTCGGCATCATCCATTAATACAGAATTCATTCCTATTAAACAATTTCGACCTAGATTTGCTCCGTGAATTATTGCTCCGTGACCAACGTGGGCTCCTTCTTTTAATACAATTGTTTTTCCAGGAAACATATGTACCGTACAGTTTTCTTGCACATTAACACCATCTTCTAAAATAATCTCACCCCAATCACCACGAATCGCAGCTCCAGGGCCTATATAACAGTTTTTACCAATAATTACATTGCCTGTAACCGCTGCTAAAGGGTGTACAAAACTGCTTTTGTGAACTACGGGTATATGTCCTTTGAAACTGTAAATCATATCTTTTTCCTGCGAAGGCAGGAATCTTTTTAATATTAACTTATTGCTGTGTTATCCAATTTATAAGATTCCTGCCTTCGCAGGAATTCATTATTTAAATTTCTTCAATGTTTCTTTAGTGAAATCACTTAAAACTAATTTTCCGCTAATGGCAGCACGTTCTGCTAATAATTGATCCCAATCTTCCGTTCCACTCCAAATTACTTTTTTCATTTCTTTCATTGCTTCTGGGTTGTAATTACATAAGTTCTCGGCAAACTTCTGAACTTCATTATCCAATTCTTCAACCGTTTCAAAAACCTGAGCGTATAATCCTTTTTGTTTTGCCCATTCTGCTGAATAAAACGTATTAGCGTCTATCGCAATTTGTGACATTCCACTAACTCCTAATTTTCTTTCAACAGCAGGACCTACTACAAATGGCCCAATACCTACATTCAACTCACTTAGTTTGATGGAAGCAAATTTACTTGCCATACAATAATCGGTAGCCGAAGCAATTCCAACTCCGCCGCCAACTGTTTTTCCTTGAACACGTCCGATGATAAACTTAGGACATTTTCGCATCGCATTAATCACATTTGCAAATCCAGAGAAAAACACTTTTCCTGTTTCTGCATCATTGATATTTATTAATTCTTCAAAACTTGCACCAGCACAAAAAGTACGATCACCTCCACTTTTTAAAATGATTACTTTTATTTCATCATCTTCTCCAGCTTGGCTTATTGAATCTGCCAAATCTGCTAGAATATTTCCTGGCAGACTATTGTGTGCTGGGTGAAAGAACTCGATGGTTCCGATTCCTTTGTTTGTTGTTGTTTTTACGTAGGGTTTAAGCATATTAATTATAATTTAAATCTAATAGGTTTTGAAAACCTGTTAGGCTTTTGTTTATAGTAATCCAAATTGTTTAAAGTGATGATTCAGGTGCTTACGCTCCAACAAATACCAATCAAATTTTTCTAAATTCCCGAAGACTACATTTTTCAAAATAGCTTTCGGGTTTTCTTTAAAGAAAGCTAGATACTCTTCTCTTGCTTCTAACATTTTTAATTTTGCAACTTGTAAATTCTCGTGTTTTAAATTTTCTACTTCTCCTTTTTTATGAAGTGGAAAATCAAAACCTGGTGCCATTGGCTCGTAATTATAAAGTACTTCTTGGGCTTTATCAATATATTTTTCAGGTGTAGCAATTTCAAAATCTTGAATTTCACCTGAAGCAATTCTATAGGCCAATTCTAAATGTTCTATCATATGTTGTGACGACATGATTCCCCACGTTGGTTTGGAATCTTCCTTCAACTTATCTAAACATTCTTGAATTTTTCCCGAAGTCATTTCAGTAAAAACAGTTTGCTTTTTCTGAACCATCGTTAATACTGTTGCGATTGCTACCAGTTCATCATCTGCGTCAAATATTTCGGCGTACCATTTTACAATTCCACTTGGCAGTTCTTTTCCTCGTTGGTCTCTATCTACTTTTTGTTTACAGGTTAATCGTACATAAATAGTATCGTTATGATAAATCGGACGTACAAAACGGCAATCCTCCAATCCGTAATTTGCAGCGACAGGCCCTTTATTCGGATAGACAAAAAGTCCGGCCGCAGCAGCTAAAATAAAATAACCATGTGCTGTTCTTTTTTCAAAAATACTTCCGTCAAGGGAAGTGATATCAGTATGTGCATAAAAATTATCCCAAGTTAAATTGGAGAAATTAATAATGTCAGTATCGGTTACGGTGCGTTTATGAGTTTTCATAGACATTCCAACCTTGATATCTTCCCAATGATATGAAAACGGATGTTTCTCTGCTTCTTTATAAGCTGCTTTTGGTTGGTAAATTCCTGTAATCTCTGTTAATGTTGTTGGAGTTCCCTGAATGGCACAACGCTGTAAATAATGTTTTACACCTCGTATTCCGCCCATTTCTTCTCCTCCACCAGCACGACCTGGACCACCGTGAACTAAGGTTGGTAATGGTGAACCGTGACCAGTACTTTCTTTTGCATTTTCTCTATTCAACACTAAAATCCGACCGTGATGTGTGGCTGCTTCCACTACATATTCTTTTGCAATTTTATCGCTATTGGTAACGATGGAAGACACCAACGAACCTTTTCCTAAATGTGCTAAGTGAATAGCTTCATCTAAAGTTTTATAGGGCATCATCGTACTTACAGGTCCAAAAGCTTCAATTTCGTGAATTCCTGTGTTGGTAAACGGATGATCTTCTCTTAATAATATTGGTGCTAGGAAGGCTCCATCTTTTGAAGATGCTCCAATGGTTTTGACTTCATCTAGATTTCCGTAAACAATTTTAGCTGTTTTTGTTAATTCGCCTACCCGTTCTCTTACTTCTTCAACTTGATCTTTACTTACCAAGGCTCCCATTCTTACCTCTTTCAACCTCGGATCACCAATGGTCACTTTATCTAATTGTTGTCCGATGGCAATTTGTACATCTTCTATTAGATTTTCAGGAACAATAATTCTGCGGATTGCTGTACATTTTTGACCACATTTTACGGTCATTTCCTTACGTACTTCCTTTACAAATATGTCGAATTCTGGCGTACCTGGAACGGCATCTTCACCAAGAACACTAGCGTTTAATGAATCTGCTTCCATATTAAAAGGAACAGATTCATTGATAATTCTAGGATGTGCTTTCAACATTCTTCCAACAGTTGCGGAACCTGTAAATGTTACTACATCTTGTGATTCTACCGAATCTAAAATACTTCTTGCTGAACCAGAAATTAACTGCAAAGATCCTTCTGGTAAAATTCCTGAAGCGATGATTTCTCGTACCACAGCTTCAGTTAAAAAGGAAGTATTTGTTGCAGGTTTTACCACAGCAGGAACACCTGCCATCCAGTTAACCGCACATTTCTCCAACATTCCCCAAACAGGAAAATTAAAAGCGTTGATATGAATTGCAACACCACGTTTTGGAACTAAAATATGATGTGCCATAAAACGACCCCCTTTTGATAAATCTATTGGATCGCCTTCTACGTGATACGGTTGATTCGGGAATAATTTCCGAAGAGATGCATTGGCAAAAAGGTTTCCGAAACCTCCTTCAATATC
>JASFZG010000168.1:0-42347 GCA_046055745.1 Flavobacteriaceae bacterium
GGGTCACACCTCCGGGGGTTCGAATCCCTCATTCTCCGCAATTATAACCCGTAAACACATTATAAACAATGTTTTACGGGTTTTTTAATGTCTAAATGGGCAACCATTGGGCAACCCGAACCAAAAACGGACAATTTTCACACTTTCCAATAAATCATATATCTTTGCTTTACTTCTACCATAGAAGTAAGTTTTAAGCAAACTTTAAAGACGATGTATTTTTATTATGCACCCTTTTTGATTAATTATTATTGATATTTTAATATTTATCCAAACCTTACAAATAGAAATATAACAAGTAATAAAAAATATAATACTTAGCTTTTTTCAGTTATTGATATAAATGACAGGTATGATTATACTAAAGAATTAAATAGACCAATTTAATATAGATTACACATTTTGAATAAAAAAAACTCCTTATAGTTTTGTAACTAGAAGGAGTTTAAAGTTTACTAACTAATTATTTTCTATAATTAATAAGTACTTAATTTATTGAAACGTCTTTTGTTGTTCCAGTTAAAAGATTTTGAATTACTATTTCTTTCCGTCAGTTTGTTTGTATTTAATGTTCTCATAATATAATTGTTTAAATGATTCTTCCTCTTAGACGAGGTAGTTTCAATTTCGTTACAAAATTACAACTATATTTTAATAAAATTTGAATTATTCGTAATAAAAATTACTTTACATATATTCAAATTACGAATAATGCAATAAATAAAAATTATATTATTATTGTTTTGGTGTAAATAGCACTTTTGTTGAGACTTTAATAATTTCTTCCTTATTCATCATAGTTTTTCTGAATTCTCCTTTATTATACATCTCTGCTTGATCGCGATAATGTATACTTAGTGGATTGCCAGATTGTCCAGTAGGGTTGATACTTAGACTATTTTCAATATCACTAAAATCAATGACTCTTCTAGTAGAAGGACCAGATTTAACATTATAAACTCCGGTACTATCTCTTCTGTAATCTAAGTTGTTGATTACCTCAGATCCTCCATTAATTGAAAATGGACCTACATTAAAAAACTCACGTAAAGATTCCACTTTTCCTATAGGATGATGATGCTCAATTTTATGTACTTTATTCCAAGTCCAATGATTCATATCTTCTCCTAATTGTGTTTCTAAAGCAGCAACAGATTCTATTAAGGTTTTAGATAAGATGTCTTTCTTAGTTTCAACAATTTCAGAAGTATTAGTATCGTCCCACCAAATAGATTTTTCCTTGTGAATTTGTAACGCTATTTGACGTTTAATTAAATGAGTTTGTTCAAATTGTGCATATAATTCTTTACCCATTTCGTCTTGAAAAGTATTCTTTAAATACAAGTAAATAAACTTATTATAAATAGTAGGAGCAACGGCATCTAAAGTATGAGATCCATCCCAAAGTTGAAGCACGTCAATAGCACGTTGTTCGTTTTTACTATAGGAGTTATAGTTAATATTATTAGTTAATTCCTTGATAACTTCTGGGGCTACAGACGAGGTGACATCGTTAATCATTGCGCTTACCGATGTTTTATTCCAATTATTTTTAGGTTCTAAAAGGAGAGTAATTCGTTTTGCTCTATCTTCTGGAATGTAATAACCAGGATATAGCATTCCGGCGATACTGTCTGGCTGATTGTTTGCTGAATACACATAATTCCATTCAGGATTTTCTGCCATTGGGTTTTCTGAAAAATCTAAATAACTAACAATATCATCTTCCCCTGAAGCACCATCTAAAATAAATTTTGAATTTACGTGAGATTTGTATTTATATAATTTTGCTGAAGCATACCAAGCAATATTCCCTTTTGCATCACCATACATTAAATTAAGTCCGGGAGCATGAAGGAGGGAAGCACCTTTTTTAAAATCTTCCATACTTTTTGCTGTGGACATTAAATGAAAAACATAAGGCATTTTATTATCTAATTGAGTGTAAATCCAAGACATTGCAATAGAGTTTTCTTCAGTAACTCCTTTAAATGTATTATTGATAATTGGTCCGTGACGAGAGCTTTTTAATTCAAAAGTTACATCTTCTCCATCTTTTACTTTAATAGTTTTTGTAATTGTTTTATAGGTTTCGTACCCATTTGGAGTTTTGTATTTGTTTTTGTCTGTAGGATGGTTCTCTTCTCTGTAAAGTTCAATATCATCGTTTTCAAACATAGTGATTCCGTAGGCATAGTCTCGGTTGTGACCAAGCATTGCAAAAGGAATTCCCGCCATATGATAACCATACATTTCATAATCGGGAGTTACCAAATGTGCTTCGTACCAAACGGAAGGTTGTGCAAAACCGATATGTGGATCACTTGCTAAAATTACTTTTCCGTTGGAGGTTTTATCTTCAGAAATCACCCAACTATTTGATCCAATAAATGGAGGAATGGGATTGGTTTCCATGATAGTATTTATTTTTGAAAGCATTGTAGTATAACTTTCAACTTCTTGTTTTGAGTTTTTGATGTATAATGTTTCTGGACTTACCGATACATCTAACTCATTGACATATTTATTTCCTAATTTTAATTGAAGCGAACTCAATAAAGGATCTGTCTTATGTGCCATAGCAAAACTGAAAGATAAATATCCCATAATGTTATAGATGTCTTTAATAACAAAATGCTTTTTCTCAAGACCAATTAGCGTGTATTCTATAGGAGTAGGACCTTCATCCATATATTGATTAACCCCTTTTAAATAAGCCTCCATAATTTTATAGACTTCGCTATTTTTATCAAGTTTACTTATAGATATTTCTGCAGCTTCATCAATTCCTAAGGAAGCAAAAAAAGTATCGTTTTCAATTAAGTCTTCTCCAAATATTTCTGAAAGACGACCCGGAGAAATTCTTCGCATTAACTCCATTTGCCATAAACGGTCTTGTGCATGAACATAACCTAAAGTGGTTGTTGCATCTAATCTGTTTTCAGCATAAATATGAGGAATACCGTAGTCATCGTAGTATACGATAGTTTCGTTTTCAATATTAGCTAATGAAACTTCGCCAGAATAACTAGGTTTTAAATGATTGTAATACCAAAATCCTGCAATACATAGGATGGTTATAATAACAAATAAGAACTTAAGTGTTTTTTTGAAGATACGCATAATATAAAATTTGAAGAATTCAAATATAAGCTTAATTATGTGATTTAAATAGGTTTTTAGTTACACTTCAGTAGCAAACAATACATCGATTACCTCATTTCGCATTTGGTAATCAAACGAATCGATACAAGGATCCATATCTCCTAAATTTTTTTTAATTTCAGAATAGGTTTTATCAAGTGTTTTGTAATAGGTCAGCCATTTTGTTTCAGAACCATTTAATTTGTTTTGGTTACACCAATCAAGAAAGTCTAAGCTATCATTATAAACATCCAAAGAAAACAAAACTAAATAGAGAGCAATTAGTGGTTTATTTTTTGTGCAATCTTCGTACTCATCATCTACATAAATTTCCCAATATTTATAGTTGATAGAAATTTTAGCTAATACAAAACCTTCTAAATTAGCACGTTTCATTTTCTTTATAGAAATTGAATGAGATAGATAAATGGATTTTAATTTTTCTATTTCCGGATACTTTTTCATACTACAAAGATACACAAACAGCATTTTTTGTTTCTATATTTTTCAGGAAAAATACCTGAAATTATAGTATATTCAACCTCAAAATAAATAATAATGAACAAGCAAATAATATTAGTTAAGCGCCCTGAAGGGTTACCAAAAGAAGACACGTGGAGGTTAGAATCAAACCTTATTATAGAACCTAATGAAGGAGAAGTGTTAATACAACATCATTATATTTCGCTAGACCCTGCTATGCGTGGCTGGATGATGGATCGTAAATCGTATGTGCCTCCTGTAGAAATAGGTGATGTAATGCGTGCAGGAAGTATTGGGAAAGTAATTAAAGCTAATAATCATCCCGATTTTAAAGAAGGAGATTGCATCGTAAATTGGGGAGGAGTTCAACAATACGTTATCACTAACGGTGAAAATTGTTATAAAGTAGATGATAGTTTAGTACCCATGCAAAAATATCTAGGGGCTTTAGGAATGCCTGGAATGACTGCCTATTTCGGAATTTTACAAGTAGGTAAAATTAAAGAAGGAGATATTGTTTTGGTTTCTGGAGCAGCTGGAGCTGTAGGGAGTTTGGTTGGTCAAATTGCAAAATTGAAAGGCTGTACCGTAATAGGAATTGCTGGAGGAAAAGAAAAATGTAACTATCTAGTAAACGAACTAGATTTTGATGAGGCAATAGATTATAAGTCAGAAGGTTTAATGGAAGCCTTAAACGAAAAATGTCCAAAAGGAATCGATGTTTATTTTGATAATGTTGGTGGCGATATTTTAGATGCAGCATTAGGCAAGTTAAGATTAAATGCTCGAGTGGTGATATGTGGAGCTATTTCACAATATAATAATACGAAAGATATTATTGGTCCAAAAAACTATTTGTCATTATTAGTTAATAGGGCAACGATGCAAGGTATGGTAGTGTTGGATTATGCTAAAGATTATAGTACAGCAGCACAAGAAATGGGAATGTGGATGATGCAAGGAAAAATTAAAAGCAGAGAAGATGTTTATGAAGGAATTGAAAATTTCTACGAAACATTTTTGCGACTATTCTCAGGAGATAAAAAAGGAAAACTAATTTTAAAGGTTTTAGAATAAAATTTAATGTAAAATATCACTTTAATAAAAATGAGAAAACCCCAAATTCATAAATATGAATTTGGGGTTCTTTTTTAAGGAGTACTTAAAGTTCTAAATCGTCTTTTCGAGTTCCAAATAAAAGCTTTTGTTTTACTTAATTTCTCTGTCAGCTGATTACTGTTTAAAGTTCTCATTACATAGGTTTTAATTTGTTAAATTAATTATTAACAGTTCAAAATTAGAATGCAAATAAATGTCATTCTATGATCTATATCATTATTCTAGGGTTTTTTACGGTTTAATTTTGTATAAATTTTAAAACCATATACAATGAAAAATCTTTTTTATACAGCCTTAATTATTTTTGCTTTTGGTGCAAAAGCTATTGCACAAGATATTGCTCCATATATTAAAATTGGTGAAAGTTCTGAAAGCATTCAAGCAGCTTCAGATAATGTGATCACTGCATTAAAAAACAATGGCTTTACGGTACTCGGAAATTATAATCCATCTGGAAAAAGTTCTTTAAAAGTAATCGCATTTACTCAAGATAAATTAAAAAACACCGTAATAAAAATTAAAGACAGAGGTGCATTAGCAGCTGTATTTAAAGTTGGTTTGGTACAGTCTAACGGAAAGATACTTCTTTCGTATACCAACCCAGATTATATTTTAAGAGCCTATTTAGGAGATAATTATAATACTTATAAAAGCAATTTTAAAGCCTTTAGTAACGATTTAAAATTAGCTTTTTCTAGCTTAGGAAACGATTTCACACCATTTGGAGGAACTATTCCAGCGGATGAATTAGGAGAATATCATTATAAAATAATGATGCCTTATTTTTCAGATCCAATTGAGTTAAATGAGTTTGCTTCATTTGAAGAAGGAGTAAGAATTATTGAAAAAAATCTTAAAGCAAAAAAAGGAAATACCAAATTGGTTTATAAATTAGTGTTTTCATCAGAAAAAGTTGCTGTATTTGGAATTGGTTTAGATGATAAAGAAGAAGGAGAAGCAAGTTTCTTACCAACCATAGGAGAAGCTCACGTGGCAGCTTTACCGTACGAAATTATTTTAGAAGGTAAGGAAGTAACCATGTTGCACGGAAAATATAGAATAGCATTACATTGGCCAGAACTAACAATGGGTACTTTTATGAAAATTATGAGTACTCCTGGTGAAATTGAAGATACACTTGAAGCAATTTGCCAATAAATTAACCAACTATTTTTGCATTAATATTTATTGAATTGGATATTATGCATTCCTAAAGCCACGATAATATTAATGATTATCGTGGTTTTATTTTTAACTTGTTATTAAGATTCTGTTTTATATCTTTATTAAAAATATAATTATGAAAAAAGCACTCGTATTATTGTTTGTAAGTGTATTAATTTCTAATCAGTTAATTGCACAAACTAAAGAAGAAAAAAAAACTCTAAAGAAAGAGCAGAAAATGCAAAAAGCTAACGAAGAGTATAATTTGATGAAAGAGTTAATCAATTCTAAAGCTTATGTTTTTGATGCTACTTGGATATCTACTAGTAGAGGTAGACGTATTAATATTGCAGGAGGCTCAAATACGATTACGATTGCAAAAGATTCTACTAAAGCAGCATTACAATTTTTTGGAGAAGTAACATCTGTTAGTTTTAATGGAGGTGAAGGAGTGGAGTTTGATAATGTAATAAATAATTATCAAGTCAAATTCGACGATAGTAAAAGAAGAATACACGTTTATTATAAAGTAAAAAATAAGAATGAAATCTATGACATTCATTTATCTATTAATAAAACGGGCTATTCTTATGTAGATGTTTATAGCAACAATAAAAGTAGCGTAACTTACGATGGTAATGTTACCGCTATCAAAGTGGAGTGATCGTTATTAATATATAAATCATCTATTAAAAAAGTTAATGTGATGATATATATCATAATATTTTTGAATTTACTTTTGTAATTTTAAGAGAATTTTAAATCCTATAGTTATGAAAGATGATTTTAAAGTTAACAAGCAACACAATGAGTTTGGAAGAAAAATATTAACAATTATTGCTCAAATTCACCCCTATGTTAAGCATCGTTTATATACTGCTGAAATTAGAGGAATTATTCCTCATAATATGTATACAAGTACAGGTATAATTGATGATGCAATAGTAAGCCTTTACGAAAATTATGAAGGAAAACTTTCTGATAATCAAGAAATAAAACTCAAATTATTTGCCTTAACAAGTGAGCGATTAAGTACACTTTTTAAAAAAGAATCCCAATATAAAGGCTCGCTGAATACAAGTCAGATACTTGAAGAGGAATTAAAATTATTAGAAGAAAACTATGAAGTAGATTTCAATAATGATTTCATAATGCAAGAAGATTTAGAAGATATTTCATACCAACAAAAAGAATTTGTTAAACCAGAATTTATTTATGATGATGCTGAAAAAAACATCATTAATTCTTTAGAAATTCATGACATCAGAATAGAAATTAGCAATGATAAAAGAAAGGCCTTCAATAATATTTATAATTGGTTGCCTTTAAAAACTTCAAATATTTTAGATTTATTTGTCTTCGGAAAGTTGAACTACGATGAGATTGCAAGAGTAAAAAATGTAAATCCATTAAGTATTAAAAAGACGATACAATCTGTAAGTAATACATTTCGTAAAAATATAGTGTAAACTTCTTTCAATAGGATTTAAAGTTAACTAACAATTTTTTAACATTTGGATCATTTTGTTTTTTGTATTTTTAAAACAAAAATTTGTTAACTGAAAAAAACTATTCAAATGAAAAAGAAAAAGAAAAATTACTTTCAAAAAGCGAGCGCCTATGCATTATTTATAGGCGTTTTCTTATGTAACCCTTTTCCTAATTATTCTCAAACTCTAACAGAGTTACCAACAGAAAGACCCGATGATCCTTATGTTTCTTCCCCAAGAAATACGATGGAAAAACAACCCGCATACCGAGAGTTTAACAGTTCCTATTTTACAACACAAGTAAATGTAGATAACAATGGGATGGACATTATTGGCGATGCAGGTAATGAAACTTCCATAGCAGTAGATCCTACAAATCCAAACCGAATGGTTATAGGTTGGAGACAGTTTGATACAGTTGCTAGTAATTTTCGACAAGCTGGTTATGGGTATTCTACAGATGGTGGGTTAACTTGGACGTTCCCAGTAGTATTAAACCCGGGAGTTTTTAGATCTGATCCTGTATTAGATTTCGATGCAGATGGAAATTTTTACTACAACAGTTTACAGGGTGATTTTTCTTGTGATGTATATAAAATAGATGATGGAGGAGTAGATTGGAACCCATTTGTTCCTGCAAATGGTGGAGACAAACAATGGATGCGAGTAGATAGAACAGATGGTATAGGTGCGGGTAATATATATGCTAATTGGAACTTATCATTTACTACTTGTGCTTGGGATTTTACAAGATCTATTGATGGGGCTGCGAGTTTTGAAACTTGTGAAGAAGTAGATTCTGCTCCGCGTTGGGGTACTTTAGCTGTAGATGCTGATGGAACACTTTACATCTGTGGACAAAGCGGAGGGAGTTTAATAGTAATAAAATCTACAACTGCAAAAGACCCAAATATTCCAGTAACATTCGACTCTGTTGCTACAGTAGATCTTGATGGTGTTCTTGGTATTGGCGGAATTAACCCTCAGGGATTAACAGGTCAAATGTGGGTAGATGTAGATATTTCTGGAGGAGCAGGACATGGTAATGTGTATGTATTGGCTTCCGTTTTCAGAAACTCAAACAGCGATCTAGCAGATGTTATGTTTGCAAAAAGTACCGATGGTGGTGATACTTTTTCGGCACCTATAAGAATTAATACAGATGCAGGAACCGATAATATCCAATGGTTTGGTACCATGGCGGTTGCTCCAAATGGAAGAATAGATGTAGTTTGGTTAGATACTCGTGATGCTTCGGTTGGTACAGACGATTCGGTACTGTACTACTCTTTTTCAGAAGATCAAGGTGAAACGTGGTCAGATAATCAACCTATTTCCTTGCCTTTTGATCCGCACATAGGTTATCCACAACAAAACAAAATGGGAGATTATTACGATATGGTTTCAGATAATAATGGAGCACATTTAGCTTGGGCTAATACTATAAACGGAGGTCAAGATGTTTATTACACCTATATAGACCCAAATGGGATTTTAGGTATAAATGATTTATCTTCAGAAATAAGCAATGCTATTGTTTATCCTAATCCTTTTAGAAACGAAACAACGATTAAATTTTCATTAAAAAATGAAGAAAATGTTTCGGTAAATATTTATGATATTTTGGGAAGAAAACAAACTACATTATTTAAAGGATTTCTTTCAGGAAATAAAGAACTTATCTGGAAAGGTGCTAATGATGAAAAGCAAAAGCTTTCTGCAGGGTTATATTTTGTTGAAATTCAAACCGAAAGTAGTAAAAAAGTAATTAAAGTTTTACTTAAATAAATTTGATATTTTTAACAAATTAATCACTTAAAATAAGAAGTAAATAAAATTACTACTTTCGGTTTTTCTAACCAAAAACCAACTATGAAGATCAATAAATCAAAAATAGTATATTTTGTTTTTTCAATAATTTTCTCATCAATTAGAATCGCACAAGAAGCTGATACAAAAACTGAAGATAGTAATTCAAATAAACGATGATTTTGGGTCAAGTAATATCGGTGGAGTAATAATTTCGTTGGGATATGCTTATACGATTCAATAACTTATAGTATTGCGCATAAAAAAAGAGGCAAAAAGCCTCTTTTTTATGTTTTATAATTAAAAAATTATTCGTTTTATCACTCTTAATTTATGAGTATGAACTTTTCTTTCTAGGTTAAAAATTCCAGAATGATCTAATTGGTCAATTCTCACTTTTCCATGAGCGTGGATAATATAATTATCCTTTAATATAATGCCAACATGAGTAATAATTCCTTCCTCATTATCAAAAAAAGCAAGATCTCCTGGTTCACTTTCTTCAATAAAACTTAATGCATCACCTTGTGTCGCCTGTTGGCTGGCATCTCTAAGTAATTTATAACCACTTATTTTATAAACCATTTGCGTAAAACCGCTGCAATCTATTCCAAAAGGAGTTTTTCCACCCCATAAATACGGACTGTTTAAATAATTGTACGCATTTTCAACAAGGAGGCTATTAGATAAAACACCTTCTTTATATTCCCCTTCAAAGCTATGTTTTAAAAAGTCAGTCACTTCAATAGCGCTTCCCATTGTAATTGGCATCAGTTCTTGTTCTGAAGTGCTAACAACATCAACTAAATTAGAGGAGTATCTTTTTGGTAAGCTTTTTAATTGTAGAAAATCATCTTCAGAAATTTCTACATATTGTTTTGAATCAATCCAACCTTCATAGCCATCAAAATCCAATCGAATAAAAATCCACTTATTTGTTTTTTCAAGTATTTTAAATAAATCTCCGTAAATAACTTGAGAAACCATTTCGCTGGTATCTGAAGCTTCAGAACGCAAAGGGACAATACTCAAATTACATAGACCGTAGTTCATTAAAACAGGAAATATTAGTTTCTTTCAATCACCATTGCCGAAGCACCACCACCGCCATTACAAATAGCTGCAGCACCAATTTTAGCATCGTTTTGTTTTAATACATTGATTAAGGTAATTAATATACGAACGCCACTAACTCCTAATGGGTGCCCTAAAGAAACGGCGCCTCCATTAACATTTACATTAGCATCAGTTAATCCTAAAATCTTCATATTTGCTAATCCAACTACAGAAAACGCTTCGTTAAACTCAAAATATTCAACATCATCCATACTAATATTAGCTTTTGCTAATGCTTTTGGCAATGCTTTTGCAGGAGCTGTTGTAAACCATTCTGGCTCTTGTGCAGCATCTGCGTAACTTTTTATAGTTGCTAGTGGAGTTAAACCTAATTCGTTTGCTTTTTCTTCGCTCATTAAAATCATGGCACCCGCACCATCATTTATAGTAGATGAGTTGGCAGCAGTTGCTGTTCCGTCTTTTGAAAAAGCGGGACGTAAAGCTGGAATTTTTTCCATTCGAACGTTTTTATATTCTTCATCTTCAGAAAAAACAATAGCATCTCCTCGACGTTGAGGAATTTCAACAGGAACTACTTCATCGTTAAATTTTCCTGCTTTCCAAGCTTCAGAAGAACGATTATAAGATTGTACCGCAAAAGCATCTTGATCTTCTCTAGAGAATTTATATTCCGTAGCACATAAATCTGCACAAACTCCCATCGCTTTATTATCATATGCATCTACCAATCCGTCCTTCTGCATTCCATCTTCCATAGTTTTTGGACCAAATTTGTGAGCAGTACGTAAATGAACGTAATGAGGTATGTTGCTCATACTTTCCATTCCACCGGCAACCACAACATCTGCGTCACCAAGTGCAATAGTTTGAGCTGCGTTCATTACTGCTTTCATTCCTGAAGCACACACTTTATTTACCGTTGTACAAGGTACGGTGTCAGGAATTCCCGCTCCTAAAGCTGCTTGTCTCGCAGGTGCTTGACCTACGCCAGCTTGAACTACATTTCCCATAAACACCTCTTCAACCAGTGAAGGGTCTAAATTTATTTTATCCATCGCTCCTTTAATAGCAACCGAACCTAATTTAGTAGCAGTTAATGAAGATAAACTTCCCATAAAACTCCCTATAGGAGTTCTTACTGCAGCGACAATTACAACTTTTTTACTCATTTGATAGTACAATTTTTATTAGAAATTTTGAAACACAAATTTACGGATTTAAAATTAAAAAGTATCCCGATAATTATGTTATTGAAAATAAACAAACGATATTTATACCTTTGCTTTTTGTAAAGACAATTAATGAAAAACATTTTTACTTTTTTTTCTAAAAACCAATCTTTTATTTATAAGATATTATTGTTTGTACTTGCCACGGTACTAGTAATTTATCTATTGCCAAAAGGAGGGCAGTTTAAATATAATTTTCAGAAAGGTAAGATTTGGCAATACGAAAATCTTTATGCTCCCTTTAGTTTTGCTATTAAAAAGAGTAAAGAAGAGATAGATCTTGAAATTGAAAAAATCCATTCAGATGCTATTCCGTATTTTGAATTAGACGACACAAAACCATCCACAGTAGAAACACTCTACCTTGAACTTTTTGACGAAGCATTTGTCAATGATTCTCTTACTGTTATCAAACCAAAAATAAAACGAGCAGGGATTTCTATTTTAAAAGAATTATACAAAATAGGAGTTGTAAACGAAAATTATCCATACAACTCCAACAAACTTATCTACCTTAAAAACGGAAGTGAAATAAAACAAATTACCTTTAATCAATTAATTTATATTGAGAATATAGATAATATTATTAAATCTGAAATAGATAAAAGATCATTATCTCAATCCGAATATTTTTTAAACGAACTTATTTCGAGAGTGGTAACTTCCAATGTTTCTTTTAATAGTAGTTTAACCGAAGCTACTATAAATACTGCAGTTGAAGCAGTAAACCCAAATCGAGGTATTATAGAAAAAGGAAGCAGAATCATTGCCAAAGGGGAAGTGGTTGAGGGAAATAAATTTCAGAAGCTAAATTCGTTTAAAGCCGTTTTTCAATCACAAGTTTGGAGCCAATCTAACCTATATTGGTTATTGTTAGGCTATTCCTTATTAGTATCCTTGGTGTTTTTAATGTTGTTTCTTTTTATGAAGAACTACCGACCCGATATCTATAATAATAATACAAAGGTTACTTTTATATTTTTTAATATTATTGTGATGGTATTTCTAACCACTCTAGTGGTTAAATACGACGCAAAACTCGTTTATATTACCCCGTTATGTATTTTGCCATTAGTGCTTAAAACTTTTTTTGACGCACGGTTAGGATTGTTTGTACATGTACTTACAATTTTACTTTTAGGTTTTATTGTACCTAATAGTTTTGAGTTTTTATTCCTTCAGATTATAGCAGGTATGGTGACTATTTTAACGGTAAATGAGCTCTATAAAAGAGCTAATCTTTTTGTGTCTGTAGGGCAAATTACCTTTGTTTATATTTTAGGTTATTTTGCATTTTTTATTATTCAGGAAGGAAATATTGAGTTGATTGAATTTGAAAACTTCGGTTATTTTGCCCTTTGTGGTTTATTAACTTTATTTTCATTTCCGCTCATTTATATCTACGAAAAAATGTTTGGATTAATATCAGATGTTTCTTTGTTGGAATTGAGTGATACCAATTCAAAATTACTAAAAGAACTTTCTAATAAAGCACCAGGAACATTTCACCACTCCCTTAATGTAGCAAATTTAGCTGAAGCTGCCGCAAACGAAATTGGTGCCAATGCAATGTTAGTAAGGGTAGGAGCTTTATATCATGATATTGGTAAAATGGTAAATCCAACTTATTTTACCGAGAATCAAGTTTCATCTATTAATTCACATGATGACTTAGACCCTAAAGAAAGTGCTCAAATAATTATTGGTCATGTAATTAAAGGAATTGAAATCGCTAAAAAGAACAAACTGCCAGATCGTATTATCGATTTTATTCGAACTCATCATGGCACCAGTTTGGTTTATTATTTCTATTCAAAAGAAAATGATAATGTAGGAGAAGCTAACAAAGAAGATTTCTCTTACCCTGGACCAACACCTTTTTCAAAAGAAACGGCAATCTTAATGATGGCAGATAGTGTAGAAGCTGCAAGTAAGAGTTTAAAAGAACCTACGTCATCAAAATTAGACTCCTTTGTAGAAAAAATTATTGACGGTCAAATGGATCAAGGGCAATTTTTAAATGCAAATATTACTTTTAAAGAAATTCAGAAAATTAAAAAAGTTCTTAAAAAGAAACTCAACAATATGTATCACTTACGTATTGAATATCCAGAGTGATAAATCAATTAGATTAGAAATCAATTTAGTGTAAAGCCTAATCTTTAACTTGTGTTAATCATATATCTTAACGAACATAAAGAAATTGAATCTCCGAAAGAAAATATTTGAAAAATATGATGAATTTGTTTTAGCAGAAGAAAAAGCTGAAAAAGATATTTTGCGTTCTGAAATCAAGTCAATGTTAAATGTATATTCTGAAAAAGATTCTAATTGCTATCATCTTCTCGGATTAATTGACTTTGAATCGAATGATTGGAAAATTCATATCGAAAAATCAATTGTGAATTTTAAAAAAGCTATTAAATTGGACGAGACCAATCTATTACCGCAATTGTATTTGGCGCATTGCTATCACGATTTGAACCTATTAGATTTGGCATTAGAAAACTACAACAAAGTTGATAGGGAAAAACTAAAGGAATTTCAAGTTTGGAGATATACTAAACTGATTGAGCAAATTGGATATTGTGAATACAAACTGGGGAATAAAAAAATTGGAGTTCAGCACTTTGAAGAAGTTTTGAAATGGTATAAAAAACTTCCAGAAATTGACCGAGTTGTTCCATCTGAATTAATTAAGTGTTTACCAAAAAACCATTGGATTGTATCTGAAATAAAAAAACAGAAACTTATTTAGAATAAAAAACGTTACACAAAACCATAATAAAATTATTCTCATTACAATTAAACCTCAGATGTAAACAGAAATTCTTCTTTAAAACTTGTAATTTGAGACTTAAAAAATGAATGAGTAAAATAAGAAATGAATAATGTCGTTTTTAATACTATTGATGAACATTAAACTTTAAAAATGCTACTAAAAAAATTAATAACCATGCTAGTGATATTTGTAAGTTATTTATTATTAGTATCCTGTAGTGATCGATCTAATGAGGTTATTATTGATGATACCACACAAACCCCTAATTTATTATTTAGTTCTGGTTTTGAAGAAGATGTATATATAGATGAAACTGTTTATGTAAATAGTGAAGATTATAGGTTTATTAAAGGGGTTGATGCACAATCAAACTATTCTTGGCCCATAACAATTTTAGGAGCTACCGAAAGTGCTTTGCATTATATACAAGACGATAATCATACTGCAGTTTTTGCCGAAATACAAACTGTTCAAGGGCATAATGGAAACTCCACAAAAGCACTATATCAAGAAGAAAATTATGAATATGGAGATGCCACTCAATGTCCATACGAAATTTTAAATATTACAGATGGAAGAAAAGATTTATATGTTAAATATTGGATTAAATTAGATTCTTCTAGTTTAACTTTAACAGATAAATGGCGAACCTTTTTTGAATGGAAAACCAAAGATTATGGAGTAGGAACAGGTTTTAGACTTATTTCTTTTATCTATACAGATGAAAACGGAAATCCATACTGGCATTGGCAAGGCGATAAAAACCCTCAGGATCCCATATGGGAAATTGATAATTTTGAAATTCCAGTCCCTTCAAATGAGTGGTTTTTGACAGAATTTTACTGGCATTGGAGCGAAGGTGAAGAAGGAAGAGCACTTTGGAAAATTAACGGACAAGTAGTGGGCGATTATTATGGGCCTTCAACATTAAATTCTAAACCAATAGATTTTATTTTACTTTCCCAAATTTATGGCGATGCCAATCCTAAACATCAATGGGTAGATGACATTGAAATTTGGGATGGATTGCCAGAATAAAATTAAAAACATTTTCCTCACTTAACTTCTCTTAATAAATGGCATAACAATTGTCATAATACAACCGAAGAACATAACGGTTACAGCGATATTCGTTGTTTTTCAGAAGAATAAAAATAATTATAAAAAAGAAAAACATATTGTTGTCATTTTCTGAAGTAAAATGAGTGACATTATGTCCTAAACATATATATGGCTAGATCTAAATTAACCTCGCTCGACAGTTTGTCATTTCAAGAAATTAATGAAGAAGCAGACTTAATTCCTTTAATGACACCTGAAGATGAGGAAGCAATGAACAAAGAAGAGTTGCCCGAAATACTTCCAATATTACCTTTACGAAATACCGTTTTATTCCCTGGAGTGGTGATTCCTATTACAGCTGGACGTGATAAGTCTATCAAATTATTAAACGAAACCAATAAAGGCAATAAAACGATTGGAGTCGTTTCACAAATTGATGAATCGGTAGAAGATCCTGAGTTAAAAGACATCAATCCAATTGGTACGGTGGCAAAAATCCTTCGAGTTTTAAAAATGCCCGACGGAAATATTACCGTAATCCTTCAAGGCCAAAAACGTTTTGAGGTTTCTGAAATTTTAACTTCAGAACCTTATATGACCGCAACCATAAAAGAAGTTCCTGAAGCTAGACCAGCTAAGGAAAATGAAGAATTCAAAGCTATTATAGATTCTATAAAAGAAAAAGCTTTAGAGATTATTAAAAGCAGTCCGAACATCCCTTCGGAAGCAGCTTTTGCTATAAAAAATATTGAAAGCAGTTCGTTTTTAATCAACTTTGTTTCTTCCAATTTAAATGTTCCTGTGGAGGATAAACAGAAGCTTTTAGAAATCAATGACCTTAAAGAACGCGCAATGGAAACCTTGCGTTATATGGATATAGAACTGAAAAAACTTTCACTTAAAATTGATATTCAATCGAAAGTTGAAAGCGATATAAGTCAGCAACAACGAGAATATTTCCTTCATCAACAAATGAAGACGATTCAGGAGGAACTAGGAGGAAATACTTCCGAAGAAGAAATTGAAGAAATGCGAATGCGTTCCAAAAAGAAAATTTGGAATAAAGAGGTTTCAGAACATTTTGAAAAAGAGCTTTCAAAATTACAACGTATGAATCCGCAAATGGCAGAATACGGAATTCAGCGTAATTATTTAGAGCTGTATTTAGACCTTCCATGGGATGAATATAGTAAAGATAAATTCGATTTAAAACGAGCAAGAAAAATATTAGATCGTGATCATTTTGGTTTGGACGATGTTAAAAAACGTATCATAGAACATTTGGCAGTTTTAAAACTTCGAAATGATATGAAGTCGCCAATCCTTTGTTTATATGGTCCTCCAGGAGTTGGTAAAACATCGCTTGGAAAATCGGTTGCAGAAGCTTTGGGTAGAGAATATGTAAGAATGTCATTAGGCGGCTTGCGCGATGAATCTGAAATTAGAGGACATCGTAAAACTTATATTGGTGCAATGCCAGGAAGAATTCTTAAAAGCATTAAAAAAGCTGGAACCGGAAATCCAGTTTTTGTTTTGGATGAAATCGATAAACTTTCGGTTGGAAGTCAAGGAGATCCTTCTTCAGCAATGCTAGAAGTATTAGATCCAGAGCAGAATAATGCTTTTTACGATAACTTTTTGGAGGTTGGTTACGATCTTTCAAAAGTGATGTTTATTGCAACTTCTAATAGTTTAGGGACAATTCAGCCAGCATTAAGAGATCGTATGGAAATTATCAATGTCTCAGGTTATACGATTGAAGAAAAAATTGAAATAGCTAAAAGACATTTACTTCCGAAGCAATTAAAAGACCACGGATTATCAAAAAATGATTTAAAAATTGGAAAAGCCCAATTAGAAAAAATTGTAGAAGGGTACACTCGTGAAAGTGGCGTTCGTGGATTGGAAAAACAATTAGCAAAAATGGTTCGTTATGCAGCCATGAAAATTGCGATGGAAGAAAAATACGAAGTCAAAGTTACCAACGAAATAATTATCGAAGTATTAGGAGCCCCAAGATTAGAACGCGACAAATATGAAAATAATGATGTAGCTGGAGTTGTTACAGGACTGGCTTGGACAAGGGTAGGAGGCGACATTTTATTTATTGAATCTATAATTTCAAAAGGAAAAGGCACAATGACCTTAACGGGAAATTTAGGTAAAGTAATGAAAGAATCTGCTACTATTGCGATGGAATATATCAAAGCAAATGCAGAACTACTTGGAGTTTCACCAGAGGTTTTTGCAAAGTATAATGTTCATATCCATGTTCCAGAAGGAGCAACCCCTAAAGATGGTCCAAGTGCAGGAATTACTATGTTAACGTCTTTAGTTTCTTTATATACACAGCGAAAAGTAAAGAAAAACTTAGCAATGACAGGTGAAATTACTTTGCGAGGAAAAGTACTTCCAGTTGGTGGGATTAAAGAGAAAATTCTAGCAGCAAAAAGAGCACACATTAAAGAAATTTTACTTTGTGAAGAGAACAGAAGAGATATAGAAGAAATTAAACCAGAATATCTAAAAGGATTAACATTCCATTACGTCAAAGAGATGAGTCAGGTAATAGATTTAGCGCTCACAAAACAGAAAGTTAAAAATGCTAAAACTTTGAAGTAGAACAATTCCTTAAAGGTTTTTAAATACATCAAAATAAATTATAATTGTAGTCGTTTAATCTTTCAGGAAAAGGTATTTTGCCATCATGAACCAAAAGGTTATTTTTTTATTTGTAATTCTATCAACTCTTTTGGCAAACGCTCAAATTGGGGGTCGTTATACATACCAATTTTTAAACTTAACTACTTCACCTAGGATGGCAGCTTTGGGAGGAAAAGTAATCACTAACTATGATTATGATCCAACACAAGGGCTAGTAAATCCAGCGAGTATAAATCCAGCAATGGACAATCAACTTTCGGTAAATTACATTAACTACATTGGTGATGTTAACTATGGTTCTGCTGCTTATGCCTATTCTTGGGACAGAAGAACACAAGTGATTCACGCAGGAGTAACCTATGTAAACTACGGAAGTTTTGATGGCTATGATGAACAAGGAAATCCTACTTCAAGTTTTAGTGGAGGAGAGGTTGCTTTGTCGATAGGTCATGCTAGAAATATTGCATTTACAAACTTTCATTTAGGAGGAAATATTAAATTTATTTCCTCTACTTTAGAGCAGTATTCTTCCTTTGGAATTGCTTTAGATTTAGGTGCAATGTATGTTTATGAAGACTGGGATTTGAATATTTCAGTAGTAGGAAGAAACATAGGGACACAAATCACCACCTTCGATGAAGTTAGAGAACCTTTACCTTTTGAATTAATTGCAGGTATTTCTCAAACCTTAATGAATGTACCAATTCGTTGGCATTTAACATTCGAAAATTTGCAAACTTGGAATCTTGCTTTCTCAAATCCAAATAGGGACGAAATCGATTTAGAAGGAAATATCACTAAAGAAGATGTGAATTTTATTGATGAATTATTTAGACACACCATTATTGGACTCGAGCTTTTTCCAGAAAAAGGATTTAATATTCGTTTGGGGTATAATATAAGAAGAGCACAAGAATTACGTATTATCGAAAAACGTGCATTTGCAGGACTTAGTGCTGGTTTTTCTATTAAATTTAATAAATTGAGGCTAAGTTACACCTATGCAAAATATAGCTCAGCAGCAGCTTCAAGTTATTTTGGATTAAATTTTAACCTTCAATAACATTAATAAAAATATATCTTAGATTTTGAAAAAAATTACCATAGCAATTGACGGTTTTTCCTCTACTGGAAAAAGTACAGTGGCTAAGCAATTAGCAGATTATTTAGGGTATATTTATGTGGATACTGGTGCTATGTATCGTGCTGTGGCTTTATTTGCTTTGGAAAATAAGTTATTATCTGAAACACATTTTGATAAAGAAGCTTTAATCAACTCCTTAGTAAATATTTCATTAGATTTTAAAAAATCAAATAATTCTAAACCTGAAATTTATCTAAATGGAAAGAATGTAGAAAAGGAAATACGTACTATGTATGTATCAAATTTTGTAAGTCCAGTGGCAACTATTTCTGAAGTACGAAAAAAACTAGTAGCGATTCAACATCAAATGGGAATTGAAAAAGGAATTGTAATGGATGGTCGTGATATTGGTACGGTGGTTTTTCCAAAAGCTGAATTAAAAATATTTATGACTGCAAATGCAGAGGTTAGGGCTAGAAGAAGATACGATGAGTTAATAGAAAAGGGCGATTCTATTACTTTTGAAGAGATTTTAAAAAATGTTCAAAATCGTGATTTAATGGACACTACAAGAGAAGATTCTCCTTTAATTAAAGCCGAAGATGCCATAGAAATTGATAATTCTGAAATGAATCAAGAAGATCAATTTCATATTATTTTACAACTTGCGAAAGATCGAATTGCAGGTAGAGTTTAGTTATTATAACAATGTATTTTAGAAGATAATTTATTATTCTAAAATGAAAACAGATATATTATGAATGCAAAGAGTATTAAAATATTGATATTAACTATTCTAGTAGGAACTACTGGAATTGCACAAAAATACATTAACAAAGAAAACACGAACGTCGTTAAAGAATGGAAAGGAATTAGTTTTTCTTCAACAAAAACAATTTTTGAAAACATAGAAAACTCCGCAGATTTTTCGATGCTAAAAACAGCGTTAAAAAACAAAGAAATTTTAGATGCATTGAAATCTGAAGAAATGGTAACAGTGTTTGCTATCACTAATAATGGGTTTGAAAAATATAAAGAAAAGCAGGATTCGATTTTTAGTTCTTCAAATGCTGAAAATTTAAAAGCTATTTTAAAATACCATTTTATTCCAGGAAGGGTGGATAGTCATTCTATAAAAAAATCTATAGAGCGAAATGGAGGAACTATTTATTATGCCACTTTACAAGGTGAAAAATTAGGAATAAAAGAAGAAAACGGACAACTTATGTTGGTTGATTCTAAAGGAAACACATCATTGATTTTAGCAACCGATTTTTACCATAAAAATGGTTTTTTCCATATTACCGAAGGGATTGTTTTTCCAACTAATTAATGCCAAGGCATTTTAAAATACCCTTTAATTTCTTTTTTTTCTGCTTTTTCTTTAGTGAAGCTTGAAATATTTGCTAATCTTTTTTCAATGTTTTTTTGTTTCATAACGCCCGTTTTTTTATCAACTAAAATTCCGTGTTTAAAGAATAAAAGTGTTGGAACTCCTAATACTTTATATTGTTTAGCGATTTCCATATTCTCAGATGCATTAAGTTTATAAAAAGAATATTTATCTTTATTTGAATCTGCAGTAGCTTGAAAGATTGGTTCAATTACCTTACAATTTGGACACCGTAAAGTATAAATATCTACTACAGTAGGTTTTTCATTTTCAATTACATTTTTCTGAAATTGGGCAGTGGTAACATCGAGTTTCATAACATTTATTTATAGAACAAAAATACATTTATTAGAAGATAGCATTCAGTAACATTTATCACAATAAGTTTACATCATATAAATATGATTACAATTCATCCTATAAAAATAACAATTGGGTAACCGTCATTTTTTAACTAGCTTTACGTATTAGATATTTGCCAAGTAATTAGTTAGATAATTTAACTAAATTTAATAACCCAATAACCATCGGGATCAATAAAAAAACAATTAATATGTTAGGAATTATCATCAAAAAATCGGGAAACAAAAAGTATTTAAAAATAATATTTGTAATAACAACTGTATTATTAATTATTGGATTATCAATTTAAAAAACAATTATGAAAACAATCATCATCATATTAATTTCTTTGGTTTCCTTTTCGGGAATAAGCCAAACTCCTTATCAAAAAGGAATGCAAAAAGCATTGGATCTTTGGTCTGCTAAAAAACCAACGGAAGCTATTAATTTATTCGAACGTATTGCAAAAGCAGAGCCAAATCAATGGTTGCCGTCTTTTTATGTTTCCTATATTTTAGTTATTGAAGGTTTCTCAGAAAAAGACGAAGCCAAATTAAAATCGCAAATGGATAAAGCAATGCTATTTATGAACGATGCTAAAGCCATTTCGAAAGATGAAGTAGAAATTATGTTACTAGACGCATTATGGTACACCGTTTGGGTTGCTCATGATGGAGCTGTCTATGGAATGAAATATGGTGCTAAGGTTTCTGGAATATACCAAGAAGCAATTACAAAAGCACCTAACAATCCAAGAGTAATTTTAAATAAAGCAGAATGGGATATTGGTGGGGCAAAATTCTTTGGGAAACCAACTGAACCTTTTTGTAAAGAGATTGAAAGAGCCATCGAATTATTTAATAGTTTTACACCTGAAGCAGAATTTTATCCACAAGGAGGAAAAGAACGAGCTCAGAATTTAATAAAAGAAAACTGTTCTAAATAATGATAACATTTTTTAAAGATATTGGAAAAGCTTTTTTTATTGGATCCATTGTGTTTATTATCATTGGGTTAATACAGTATAACAATGGTTATACCTATTCTAACGGAATGGACTTACTAATTTCTTTTGCATATAATCAATTGTATTCGGTGGTGTTATACTTGGCAAATGGTTATTTTTTTAAGTATGTTCTTAGAAATTTTAAAGAAACTTTTTACACTTTAAAAACAGTTGTAATTTTAATTGTTGGTGTGATTGGAGTAACCACGGTTAGTGTTTTTTTTATAAGAATTATTCACGAATTTATCTTTGGAAAAGTAACCTTCATGGAGTTTTTAGCTACTGAAAGTCCTCAGGATTATTATATCACTATAATCATCGCCATACTTGTTAGTTTAGCAATTCTAGCTTTTTTCTATTACAAACACCTTCAGGAAAATAAAGTAAAAGAACAAAAGATTATTGCAGGAACAGCTTCTGCTAAATTTGATGCTTTAAAAAACCAATTAGATCCTCATTTTTTATTTAATAGTTTAAATGTTTTAACTAGTTTAATTGAAGAAAATCCTGAAGCAGCCACTAAGTTTACAACGTCACTGTCAAAAGTATATCGTTATGTGTTGGAACAGAAAAACAAGGATTTAGTTTCGGTTGAAGAAGAATTGAGGTTTGCAAAACTCTATATGCTTCTTATTAATATGCGATTTGAAGATAGTATTGAGTTTTCAATACCAGATTCAATAAGTAATCCAGAAGCCAAAGTAGTGCCTTTATCACTTCAGTTATTATTAGAAAATGCAGTGAAACACAATATAGTAACTCCATCAAAAAAACTATATATATCTATTATTGAAAAGGAAGGGAATTTAATAGTCGAAAATAATTTACAACCAAAACAGGTAATAAAACCAAGTACTGGTGTTGGGTTACAAAACATTAAGCAACGTTATAACTTACTCACAAACAGGAAGGTGTTGGTTTTTAAAGACGATACTAACTTTAGAGTATCAATACCATTATTAACAAAAAAACAAGCAGTTATGGAGCCACAATCAACTTATATCAACGAATTAAAATATGAAAGAGCTAAAGAACATGTTGAAAAACTAAAAGGGTTTTACGTGCATTTGGCTATTTATCTTATTATGATGCCTGTATTAATTATTTTAAACTTTAGATCTACAAGTTTTCCTTGGGCGATTTTTCCTATAGCAGGCTGGGGTTTTGGCATAATGGGGCACGCAATGGAAACCTTTAGCTACCATCCTTTATTAGGGAAAAACTGGGAAGAAAGAAAATTAAAACAGTTTATGGATGAGGATGATTTTACTAATTATAATAAATAATAAGATGGATAATTTTAATAAAGAAAGTAAGTATTTAAGAGCAAAGGAACGGGTAGAAATACTTAAAAAATTCTATTCAAATTTAATGTCTTATGTCGTATTTATCAGTGTTTTAGCAGGGTTAAACTATTATACCAACCAATGGAGTCATCCTTGGTTTTTATGGGCCGCTTTTGGCTGGGGAATTGGAATTATATTCCACGCAATAAAAGCATTTAATTGGGTTCCTTTTATGAATAGAGACTGGGAAGACCGTAAGATTAAAGAGTTTATGAATGATGAAGATACAAAACCAAACAACCAATGGAAATAATAGATAAGAATAGTAATAGCCGAAAATATAAAAAAGCTAAAAAAAGAGTCAAGGAAGTAAAAGATTTTTATACACACCTTACCGTTTATATTACAGTAAATTTAGTGTTGATTGCAATAAATTTAGGGGTCTTTCAAAGTGGATTTACTGATATTGAGATCCCAAAATGGCCTATGTTTACCACGCCTTTTTTCTGGGGAATAGGTTTATTTTTTCATTGGTTAAAAGTGTTTAAAGAAAATATATCTTTTTTAAAAAACTGGGAAGACCGAAAGATTCAAGAATATTTAGATAAAGAAGAAGAGGAGTTTAAAAAAACTAACAATTATTAATCGATTATTGCATTTATGAAAATTCTAATTATTGAAGATGAACAACCTGCAGCAAGAAGGCTACAGCGTATGCTAGAAAAACTAGGAGTCACTGTTAACAACATGTTACATAGTGTAGAAGAGTCTATCGAGTGGTTTAAAAATAATGAGCATCCCGATTTAATTTTTTTAGATATACAGTTAAGTGATGGTTTGTCCTTTGATATTTTTGATGTAATACAAATTAAGAGCGCCATTATTTTCACCACTGCTTTTGATGAATATGCATTAAAAGCTTTTAAGCTAAATAGCATTGATTATTTACTAAAACCAATAGATGAAGAAGAACTAAAAGTAGCTGTAGAAAAATATAAGAAACTTAACAACCCTTCACAAAATGTTCAACTCAATTTTGATGATATTAAAAAACTTCTTTCAAACCCTTTAGAACGAGAATACAAAAAACGTTTTACCGTAAAAATTGGGCAGCATATAAAAATGATCCCTGTAGATGAAATAGAATGTTTTTATTCCGAAAACAAGGGCACTTATGCGCATACCAAAAGCGGAAGAGATTATTTGTTAGACACAACTTTAGAACAGTTGGAACAAGAAATCTCACCTAAAGTATTTTTTAGAATCAACCGTAAATTCTATATCAATATCAATGCGATAAAAGATATTATCTCTTATACTAATTCACGGTTAGAATTAAAATTAAATTGCAAACTAGACCAAGAAGTAATTGTCGCCCGGGAGCGTGTAAAAGATTTTAAATTGTGGTTAGGATAGTTTCTTTGCTATAACTATTAAATCAATAGATTCATCTTTTGGTTCTGGATATTCTTTTCGGATTGTTTCAATCACATTGAAATTGTTTTCCTGAAGGAACTTAGTTAAGTATTCAATTTCGTGATAATAGGTAAAAATCCCTTTACTTTTATCGCTACTGGAAACCAAAAAATTAGATTTCTCATAACTATCTTCCATGGTGCTCAAATATAAAATCCCATTAGGTTTCAATAAAACAGAAGCGTTTTCAATGAGTAATAATACTTTTTGTTTAGTAAGATAGGGTAGGGTAAAGCCACATAAAATAGCATCAAACTTTAAATTTATATCCAAAATATTTTTACAATCCATAACTTTAAAAATAGTTAAAGGGTTATTTTTTTTTGCTAATTGAATCATATTTGGAGCAATATCAATTCCGAGTAGTTTAATATCTGGGCGTTTATTTAGGATGTATTTAGTAATATTTCCAGGGCCACAGCCAATTTCTAAAACGGAAGCATTTTTGTTTTCAATCAATTCACAGAATAAATCGAAACTATCATTGTGCAAATCAAAATCCATAAATTTATCTTGATATTGCAGAGAACAATCATTAAAAACGTTTTTTGGATTGTTATTATTCATCTTAAAAATTTTAACTAAAGTAATTAAAAATGTTAATCAATTAAAACCTTTAAAAAAGAGACTTCAAAATTAAATGAAACCTCTAAAATGGTCGAAAAATATAATATGGTTAGTTTACAAATGGATCTGAAAACTTTTCATCATTGATCAACTCATAATCGGTAAGTGTTTTCATAAATGCGACCAACCCTGCAGATTCTTCAGGAGTTAAATTAAGATGTCTTGGTTCTCCATTTCCATCTTTCATGTGAGCAGAAAGATATGGATGTGCTAAAACCCCCGTACTGTAATGTTCTACAACTTCTTCAAGAGTTGCCATTCTTCCGTCATGCATATAAGGTCCTGTAATTTCTATGTTTCTTAAAGAAGGGGTTTTAAAATGACCATATAATGATGTTATTCCTAAATTAGCTCCAACACCATTATCTTCTACATCTATATTATCATCTAAACCAATATTGTCAGGTTCTGCGCCACTAAAAATCACTTGATTAGCATTATCTGGTATGGGTTGGGCAAAATGCAAAGGTGTTGCGTTTGGCATATGACAAGTAATACAGGTTCCAATAGCTCCAGGAGTTAACTTACCATTAAATACATTTTTTCCTAAGTTCTCTTGAGCTGTAAAATTTGGAAAATCTACAAAAATATCATTAGTAATTTCGATTCCTTCATCATATTTAGAATTATAAGAATAAATAGAACGTACAAATTGTGATAAAGCTTTTGATATTTTATTGCTGGTAACGGTTTTACTTCCGAAGGCATTTTCAAACAAAGGATTGTAATAATCTAAGGCTCCAATTTTTTCAACTAAATTTTCTAAAGTCATTCCCATTTCAACAGGATCTTGAATTGGCATTAATACCTGATCTTCTAAAGTTGCTGCACGATGATCCCAAAAGAAATTTTCGGCTGCATAGAAACCAGCATTTGCAAATCCCATAGAATTTCTAAAAGTGTGTCCACCTTCAAAACCTTCACTTTTTGCTACATTATCTGAAAAACCAAATTCCTGAAAATGACAACTAGCACAAGCCTTAGTATTGTTTGCCGACATATTTTTATCATAAAATAATACCCTTCCTAAGGTAACTCCATCATCTGTAATTGGATTGTCGGTTGGTGTATTATTAAAACCGAAAACATAAGGTGTAAATGTATCTGGAAAATTTGGGTTACTGTAATTATACGGTATCGCAGGCAAGTTGTAAATATCGCTATAACTACTATCATTAATGGTTTCGTCATCGTTATTACAAGCAATAAATAAAGAAGACAAGAGTAAGAGTAATATAATTTTTTGGGCTTTCATAACAATACTTTTTTGAAAAGTCTGAACTTAATATAAATACAAATATAGTTAAAATTATAAGTTAAAAGACTAATTAGTCGCCTACTATTAATGCAATACTTTTTAATTATCAATTTTGTTGTCAATTCGGTTATCTTGAAAAGAAGAAGGAAGCAAACTCGGAATATATTTTACTAATAAGGGAAGAAGAAGGCTTCCTCCAGGAATTAAAAAAATAGTTAAGGATGGTATCGTTTTACAAATGTCTAAAAGTTGCTCTTTTACTTTATCTTTTTCTTTAGTGCTAAGCTCTCTAATTGTAGATTGCCCTAATAAAATTACGAGTTCACCACTTTCGGCTAATTCTTTTGAAAGTCTATTTTTATTTCGGATTATTAATAATTTAACCGTAGCAGTTGCTTGTTTATAGAGCTGATTTAACGGATTGTTATTATGAAAAAGTTTAATAGATTTTGAATGTTCTTCAGAAAAAACGCGTATAAATTTGATGTTTTCAGAGATGTTTTTTTCAGGTAATTGAAGTGTTTCTATTAGTTTTAGTAAAAATAAATATTCAGTTTCATCTAATTTTTTATCATTCCAAATCGCCAAGCAACACAAGTCTAAAATAAAATTCTTTTCAAAGTGATTAAAATTAGATTGACTATAAAGTGTGTTAATATTTAAAAACTGACTTTGATGGTTTTGATTAGTTAAATAAGCAGTTGAAGCTTCAATTTGCTCAATAATCTGAAGGTCAATTTGACCTTTTTCTTTTTTAGATTTTAAGGCTAAAAAACAATAATTAATAATATTGCTTTCCAATTCGTGCTCATAATATTTAATGTCATTTTCTGAAATTAAATATTTTCTGAAAGCTAAAACATCAAGAAATAACATCGAGTATGGAAGAATTGTTGTTTCATTCTTTTTTAAAACAGGATTGCTTTCTTGAAGTCTGGCAGAAAGAATATGCTCCAAAATATCTGAAGGGGATTGCGAAATCGAAAATTTATACAAAAAGCTAGTTTTTCCTTTTTCTAAAGTTTTATAAAAATCTATTATACTTTGTATTGCTTCTTGTGCTTCAGAAGCAGGATGTTTTTTAAAATATATAAAAAGTAAACTATGAAAAAGATTGATTTTTGTAAATTCGTCCGTAGTAATTTTTAATTTACTTAATGGCTGTTTGGTAAGTGTATTTAAAGAGACCCCAAATAAAAACCCTGTTAATTTAAGCTTCTGATAAAATTGTATTTCATCAGAAAAAGCATCAATTAGTTGTTGTTTATCAACCAATGTAAAAAATTTTGGAATCCAACCTGAAGCTGAGGGGTTCATAAATTAAATTTTATTAATTTTGAAATGAATTAAATTTACAATAAAATGCAAATAATTATTGGAAGTAAATTTAAATAATTAAGTTTGAAACTATGAAAAAAACAAAAATATTTGTGGCATTAGGCGGAATTAGCCTTTTGGTACTTTCTTTATTTTTAATATCTTCAGATCATATTGATGCACCAAATGTATCGGGATTATCTTCAGATATAGCTGATTTTTATGCCTTTGAGGGTGATAATCCAGATAACACGGTCTTTATCGTAAACTTACAAGGGATATTATCTCCTGGAGCTGTAACAGAAAATGCAAGTTTTGATGAAGATGTATTAATTGAAATTAATATTGACAATACTGGTGATTTCGAAGAAGATTTAGTGATTCAAGCTATTAAAAGAGGAGACACTATTCACTTTTTTGGGCCAGTTGCACCTATTGAAAAAGGTTTAGAAAGTGTTGTGTTAACAGATGGGAGTCATAATTTGGTAAGAATTTCGACAATAGAAGAAACTTTTATTGCCAATGAAAATGGGATGAGCTTTTTTGCAGGACCAAGAAGAGATCCTTTTTACTTCGATTTTAACAGATTTAATGATATTGCTTCGGGAGCAGCTGCACCAGATGGTTTTTTCCCTCCAGAAGAAGCAAACGATTTCTTTGAAGGTTTAAATACGCTTTCAATTGTAATAGAGGTACCTAATAGTTTACTCGGAAATGCACCAACTCATATTTTAGAATCAGTAGGGAATATCAACGGATTGCCAAATGCTTATAATGTTTGGGTTTCAGCTAAAAGAAAAGAATAACAGATGAATACTTATAAAATGAAAAACAATAAACTTACTATATTATTCGTCTTACTTTTTGTCTCACTTTTATTTGTACAATGTAGAGATGATGATGATAATGGAAACGTTATCGAACAAGAAACTTGTGACGATGGTATTCAAAACGGAGATGAAACAGGTATAGATTGTGGAGGTTCCGTTTGTTCACCTTGTACCGATGATGAGAACATTAATTTTGATGGAAATTTTGTTCAAGAAGATGTTTTAGGTAGACCTGGTGTAAATACAATTTTTGGTGGTACCAATTTATTAAAAAACAATTTCAATATAACGGAAGTAAATAATCGTGAAACTTTTCAATCGTCTTTTGATACTATTTTAGAGCAATACCATAATATTTATGCAGAGGCTCTAGAAATTCCAACTGATGAATTGAATTATGAAACAAATATTTTAGGCTGGGATGCAGAAAAATTTACAAGAATTATGGCTCAATATGATGGGTTACAAGTTGCACCCAACGGAACAACTACCTATTATAATGCAAATTCGAATTTGGTATTTACAGGTAGAAGTTTGTCCGATGATGTAATGGATGTAAACCTAATGCTACTCTTTGGGGGTGTTGATGGCACTCGTTTTGACGGTAATAATGATACCCCGCAACTTACTACAGATGCTGTAGAAGCTGATGGTCATGACTTTACCTTATCATTTCCTTATTTGGAAGCTCCATTAAATGAATAAAATTAAAAACTAATATATGAAGTTGCTTAGAAATAATGCAGCTTCTTTTATTTAAAAATAGATGAAATTACCTTATTTATTAATTTTGTTTTTTTTCGTTTTGTCTTGTGATAAAGACGAAACGATTGATATTATAACAAACTCTGAAGATTATAATGGTTATTTATATACTACCACTAATTCAACTTTTGAAAGTGCAAAATCTGAAAAAGAATTCTGGTCAAATAGATTGCGTAAAGATTCTTCTGGAGTAGGAGATTTGGGACCTTTAGCCAACGCCTATGCTGCTATGTTTACAGCTTCAGGAGAGGTTTTATATTTAAAAAACGCAGAAATTATTTATAGGAAAGCAATAAAAATTTCAGCACATAGTAAAGATTCATATATAAGATCTTTAGCACAAAATTTAATAAGTCAACATCGTTTTGTTGAAGCAAAAAAAATATTAGAAGAAAGTTTAAAAGGAGCATCTAATAAACGAGCTATTCAGCATATTTTATTTGACGTTTATATGGAGTTAGGTGAGTATAAAACAGCAGACAAAACTCTGCTGAAATTAAAAAATAAGAATGATTATAATTATTTAATCCGATTAGCAAAACGAAATGACCATAAAGGTAATCTAGAAGGAGCAATCCAAAATCTAACTGAAGCAATGAAAATTGCGGATTCTAGAAAAAGTAAAACATTGCAAATCTGGACCTATACTAATTTGGCAGATTTTTATGGACATTCTGGTCAAATTAAAAAAGCATATAATCTGTATTTAAAAACACTTAAAATTCAATCAGATAATAATTATGCTAAAAAACAAATAGCTTGGATACTTTATTCTTATGAAAAAAATCCATTAGAAGCAAATAGCATAATAGATTCTATTATGGTCAACAATAAATCTCCAGAATATTATTTATTTAAAGCAGATCTTGCTGATTTTGATGGAAATACTTCAGGAAGTAATAAATTTAAAGAAAAGTTTATAAAATCTGCTTCAAACGAAGATTACGGAATTATGTATACTTCATATTTGATTGAATTATATTCAGAAACAAATCCGAAATTGGCTTTAGAGTTAGCAATTCAAGAAGTTAATAATCGAGCAACTCCAGAAACATACAGCCTTTTGGCATATTCTCAATTAATTAATGGAGACAAGAGTAAAGCACTTCTAACAATTGAAAAATACGTAATTGGAAAAACTTTTGAACCAAAATCTTTATATTATTCAGCAATAATTTATAAGGAAAATAAAAATTACAAAAAAGAAAAAGAATTGAATGATGAATTATTAAAAGCTGCATTTGAGTTAGGCCCTTTGATAATGAATGAACTATGACTTTTCTTTTAATAAACAATTAATTTTTGCATCTTGCAGTCTCTATTATTGACTTAATCGAAATATATTAAGTATTACCTCTCCACTTAATAGAGTTTTTATATTATTTTTACATACTAAATAAACAATAAACTATGAAAAAGCTGACTTTATGTTTGGTTTTTGGCGTGTTAAGTGTACTGTCAACACAAGTAAACGCTCAAAAAATCAATGAAAATTTGACACAACATTTTAATCATTTATTGGAACAAAATGATTTAAAAACAACCGATTTACAATATATTATTACGGCAGATCACATTAGTAGTACTAGTAATATTCACCACGTATATTTTACTCAAACTATTAATAACATAGAAATTTATGGAACTGAATCAAGTATTCATAGTTCTTCAAATGGAAAAATTATTTCTTCAAATAACTTGTTCGTGAAAAATAGTTTAGAAAAGACGGGAAATAATTCTAACCCATCTTTAACAGCATCGCAAGCAGTTTCTTCAGCGGCAAACCAATTAAATTATTCAACTACACAATCTCTTACAGTAATTGAAAATGGAATAGGTGAAAATAAAAAAACGGTTTTAAGTGGGGGAGGAATCTCATTAAGTAATATTCCTGCTAAATTAGTTTATCATATTTCAGAAGCAGGAGATTTAATTTTAGCTTGGAATATTTCTATTCAAGAAAAAAGTCAACAAGATTGGTGGAGTATTAGAGTTGATGCAACTACAGGTACTATTTTAGATAAAAATAACTGGATGTTAAGTTGTTCTTTTGATCACGATCACGCTATACATGAAGTGTTAGATTATAATAAAAATTTATATAATATTCCAAATTATAATGAATTAGTTAATGAAGAAGGTGGATGTTCAGTATGTTACGAAGTATTTGAAATGCCTATTGAAAGCCCATATTTTGGAGCAAGATCAATTGCTACAGGAATAGAAGACCCAACTGCTTCCCCTTTTGGATGGCATGACACAAACGGTGCTGCTGGAGCAGAATACACAGTTACAAGAGGAAATAATGTTAATGCTTATGAGGATGGAAATAATTCTGGTTATCAGCCAGATGGTGGTGTCAATTTAGATTTTACGGGTTATGCATTTAGCCAAATTTATTCAAATGGTAGCCAATATGAAAATGCTGCAATTACCAATTTATTCTACTGGAATAACATTATTCATGATGTAATGTACACTTACGGTTTTGATGAAGCTAGTGGAAATTTTCAAGAAAATAATTACGGTAATGGAGGAGCTGGTAGTGATTATGTAAACGCAGAAGCTCAAGATGGATCAGGTACTTGTAATGCGAATTTTGGAACTCCAGGAGACGGAGGTAATCCAACAATGCAAATGTATATTTGTAATGATAAAGATGGTGATTTTGATAATTTAGTAATAGCACATGAATATGGTCATGGGATATCTAATAGATTAACAGGTGGACCAGCTAATTCTGGCTGTCTAGGAAATGCAGAACAGATGGGAGAAGGTTGGAGTGACTTTTTTGGAGCATTAATGACCATTGAGCCTGGAGATGTTGGAACAGATGCACGTGCAGTGGGTACCTATTTATTTGGACAAGGACCTGGAGGAGCAGGGATAAGAACATATCCTTATACTACAGATATGGCTGTAAACCCACAAACTTATAACAGTATTACTTCTACAGGAGGGCAACCTCATGCCGTTGGTGAAGTTTGGGGAGGAATGCTTTGGGAATTGACTTGGGGATTAATTGATGCACATGGATTTGATGCTGATATTTATAATTTTACAGGAAATACAAATAACGATGCAGGTAATGTTGCTGCTTTGGCACTAGTTATTGAAGGGTTAAAGCTTCAACCTTGTAGTCCTGGATTTGTTGATGGTCGAGATGCTATATTAGAAGCAGATCAAGCAATTTATGGAGGAGCAAACGAATGTATAATTTGGGATGCTTTTGCTAAAAGAGGTCTTGGAGTAAGTGCAAGTCAAGGGTCTTCAAGCAGTGTTACAGATGGAACTGAAGCATTTGATACACCTTCTGGTGTTGCAACTTTTTCTGCACCAGCAGATGTATGTGAAAATGAAGTTGAGTTAACTGGCTTAGGAGGCGGAACACCTTCTGGAGGTATTTATAGCGGAACGGGAGTTACAGATGATGGAAATGGGTCTACTTATTCTTTTAACCCTACAGTTGCAGGAGTAGGAATACATACTATAAGTTATGAAGTACAAGCAGGAACATGTTCTGTGGCATCAACGGCTACTGATACTATTGAAGTTTTAGCAATTCCTCCTGGACCTACTACAACTGGTGTTTCTGATTTTTGTGTTGGTGATGAAATTACAGTTACAGCAACTTTAGCAGATCCATTAAACGTAATTAGGTGGTATGATGCTCAAATTGGAGGTAATTTCCTATTTGAAGGAGAATCATACACGTTTACACCTGCAGGTTCTACAAATGTATATGCACAAGAAGTTCCTCCAGGACCAATTTCACAATTAGTGATTTCTGAAATTACATTGGAAACTCCTGATCGATTTGAAATTCAGAATGTAGGAGAAGCCTTTGATTATACAGGATATAGTGTTGCTGTGAGTAAAGACCCTTATCCAGACGTTAATGCGATTAATAGTATTGTAAATTCTCTTGGCGCTATAGGAACAAATTCAGTTGTAGATTTTAATGATGATGGAGGTGCTGGTTATTGGGGAAATAATATATGGTGGGATAATGATGGTACCGGTTGGATTATTATTATTGATGATAATGGAAATGTGGTAGATTCTGTTTTTTGGAACTTTACTTCAGCAGAAATAGCTGGTTTAAATATTAATATTAACGGTTTTACGGTTACTGCAGCAGATTTAGATTGGACTGGAAATGGCGCAGCTTTAACAGCTAATTGTAGCGATTCATTTAGAAGAAATGGAGATACAAATTCCGCTTCAGATTGGTCAGGCATATGTGAAACTTCAGATTATGGAGTTGCTAATGTCGATATTAACCTTGGAGTATTAGGATGTCTTGGTGATAGAACAATTGCTGAAGTAACAGCAGATCAAATAGCACCAACAATTGCTTGTGAACAAGACATTCAAATAAGCACAGGTGCAAATAGTTGTACAGCAACAAATGTTAGCTTGGTAGATCCTACAGCTACAGATAATTGTGCAGTTCAATCACTCACAAACGATGCACCTGCTAGTTTTCCATTAGGAGATACCAATGTTATTTGGACGGTAACTGACTCAGCTGGAAATACCAACACCTGTACTCAAATAGTTACAGTGGTTGATGATGTTGTCCCTGAAGTTACATGTCCTGCAGATAGTGTAGAAACTATCAATCAAGGAGATTTATATACAATTCCAGATGTTACTGTTACGGTTTCAGCAACCGATAATTGTACAACTTCTCCATCAATTACTCAAGATCCTTTTGCAGGAACAGAAGTTGGTGAAGGTGATACTATTATTACAATTACAGTTACCGATGATGCTGGAAATGAAACTACTTGTACCTTTACAATTACGGTAGAATATATCTTAGGAACAGGCGATATAGACTATAACAACTCTATTGTTTTATTCCCTAATCCTACAAATGGTAATGTTACTTTATTAAACAATTCTAATTTGATGATTGAAACGGTTACTATATTTGATATTAATGGAAGAATAATAAATGAAATTAATATCAATGGAAACAATATAGAAAGTAATTTTTCTATAGGGAATCAGGCGACAGGTTTATACTTTGTAAAAATAGTATCAAACGAGTTTAGTATCATAAAAAAGATTGTCAAGAAATAAATTATTTTATATTTCAATAGATAAAAAAATCTCTGAACAATTAAGTTCAGAGATTTTTTTTATGATTATATAGTAATAATACTTTAAACAAAAGTATGTAAACTGTTACAGTCAAATATTAGTTCTTAATACCAAAAGTAAAGCAGTCTTAATTCTTTTTAATGCCCATAAATCTTATTATAAAGGCTTAGGTATTTTTCTTTAATAATCTTACGTCTAAGTTTCATTGTAGGAGTAAGGTGACCAGCTTCTATACTCCAAGTATCTGGTGTAAGTTCAAAACGTTTAATTTTTTCCCATTTACCAAATTGCTCATTGTGAATGTCAACTTCTTTTTGAATTCGTTTAATTAAACGTTCGTTTGTGATCATTTCTTCAGTTGGCCCTAGTTCTACTTTCTTTCTATGAGCCCATTCTTTTACAAAATCGAAATTAAGCTGAATAAAGGCAGCAGGCATTTTTTCACCATCACCAATCACCATAATCTGTTCAATAAAGAAAGATTCTTTCATTGCATTTTCTAACAATTGAGGAGCTACATATTTACCACCACTAGTTTTAAACATTTCTTTTTTACGATCGGTAATTTTCAAAAAACCATCACTATCTACTTCTCCAATATCTCCGGTATGAAAATAACCATCTACCAAAGCAGCATTGGTAAGTTCGGGTTCTTTAAAGTAACCCATCATTACTTGTGGGCCTTTTACAAGAATCTCACCATCTTCAGCAATTTTAATTTCGGTATCCCGAATTGCTTTCCCTACGGTTCCAATTCTAAAGTGGAAATCTCGCATATCATTTACCGTTACTACAGGCGAAGTTTCAGTTAAACCATAACCTTCCATAACAGGTATACCAGCAGCATTAAAAACTCTTGCTAATCTTGGTTGTAACGCAGCACTACCAGAAGCTACAGCTTTTAGGTTTCCGCCCAAAGCATCTTGCCATTTACTAAAAATGAGCTTACGAGCAATACCTAATTGTTTTTCATACCACCAGCCATTTTGACCATAAGGTTCGTAACGTAATCCAAGATCGATTGCCCAAAAGAAAAGCCTCTTTTTAATTCCTGTTAAATCGGTGCCTTTTGCATAAATCTTGTCGTAAATTTTTTCAAGTAATCTAGGGACAACAGTCATAACTTGCGGTTTGACTTCTTGAAGATTAGCACTTATTGCTTCAATAGATTCAGCAAAATAAATAGTTACGCCAGTATATTGATACATATAAAGTAGCATTCTTTCAAAAATATGACAAACAGGAAGAAAACTTAAAGCCTTAGAATCTCCTAATTGCATAGGTAATCTATAGGTGCTACTTATAGCATTACTCACAATATTTTTATGAGATAACATAACTCCTTTTGGTCTTCCGGTGGTTCCTGAAGTGTAAATAATAGTAGCTAAATCGGTTTCAGCAACAGCAGCTTTACGCTTTTCAACTTCATCTTGATTGCTTTTATCTGCTCCAAGTTTTAAAACTTCTGTCCAATGGTCACAATCTTCACGCTCATCAAAACAATAAACTCCTTTTAGAGAAGGAACTTTATGTTTTATATTATTTATTTTTTCTAATACAAACTCACAAGAAACAAAACAATAAACACTTTCACTATGATTTAGAATGTATAAATAATCTTCTTCAGAAATCGTTGGGTAAATAGGAACATCTTGTGCGCCTGTTTGTAAAATACCAATATCACAGATGTTCCATTCGGTACGATTGGTAAGTGATATAATAGCCACTTTATCGTTGGGTTGAACTCCTAGACGTAATAACCCTCTACTTATTGCGTTTGCTTTATCTAAATATTCTTTAGTTGAAGTAGCTTTCCAATTACCATCTACTTTTGAAACTAATGATTCTTTAAGATCATATTTTTCTAATTGATAGTAAGGAAAGTCGAAGAGGCGTTTTACATCAGTCATAAATCTGTGTTTTTGTATAGACTGCAAAATATGAAAAAACTTCCGATTTTTGAAATAAAAAAGGGAGCATATAACACCATTTATAATGAAATGTTATTATAATATTTTTTTTGAACTAATCTCAACTATACATCAAATTCAAAAACATTACTACTTCAATACTTTTAGTCTACACCTCTGGTAGTATGGATATGCTAATTTTTTAAAATATAGTATGAATTTATTTTTTTATTTCTAAGCGTTTGATTAGTTTTGTCGTAGATTAAGATTTATGTCTAGAAAAAAAGAATATATTGAAGAAGTAGTTATAGAAAAAGCAATGCGACTTTTTTGGAGAAATGGATATAAAGCTACTTCAGTTCGAAATTTAGAAAAAGAAATGGGCATTAATCAATTCTCAATATATTCAAGCTTTGGCGATAAACAAGGCGTTTTTCTAGAGAGTATAAAATGCTATAAGAAACAAGTAACCGAACAACTTTTAGATAAATTAAATAATTCTGATGAAGGGGTTAAAAGTATAAAAACTTATTTCAATGACTTTCTTGAATTTTCTCGAAGCAATAAAATTAATAGAGGTTGCTTACTAACAAATACTATTGATGAAATAGGAGAGGATGGTGATTTTAAGATTATTAATACTATAAATGAGTTTGCTTTAAAGGTTCGTACTGCTTTTATTGAAAAAATAAAGCTTAACTATAAAGATGAAGGTCAAATAATAAAAAAAGTAAATTATTTAATGGTGTCATTGCAAGGGCTTTCTGTAGCCTCTAAAATGTTTAATGATCAACAATTAGAAGACTTTATTGAAACAACATTTGAAAACATATAAAAAAAATTACATCAAAACTAAGCGATAGCTTAGTAATATTAATCTAAATAAATAATTATTATGAATACAAAAAAAATGAGTCTAGAACCTAAAACAATCGAAAATGCAGATGCAATTTCAAAACAAATTTTAGAAGCTACAAACGAAAATATTGGAATGATCCCTAATATGTATAAGGGAATGGCAAACAACCCTGCTTTATTAGAAGGATATACGTCTGCTTATAATTCCTTTAGAGCAAATTCTGGGTTTACCCCACAAGAACAAGAGGTGGTCTTCCTTTCGGTGGCGTTTGAAAATAATTGTGAATATTGTATGGCTGCTCATAGTTTTGTAGGAGATAATATGACAAATGTTCCTGTTGAAGTCACAAATGCTATTAGAAATAATACTGAAATACCTGATGAAAAACTGAAAGCATTGAGTAATTTCGCAAGAGTAATAACTGTAAAAAGAGGATTGCCTTCCGAAACAGATATAGATGTCTTTTTAGCATCAGGATATACAGAAAATCATATTTTGGGAGTAATAGCAGGAGTAGGGATCAAAACAATGAGTAACTACTTTAATCATATTTTTAATACTCCTGTTGATGCTATGTTTTCAACTAGGAAATGGAAAAAACAATAAAAGAATTTAAAGAAGAAAAAAGCGCAAATCTTTTAAGGTTTGCGCTTTTTTTTTCTTCTTAGTTAAAAGTTATTATGGGTTATTCGTCATCTGTTTCAGATACCCACTGAATGCTAAAACTATTCCTTCACAATCTTAAATGTTTTTGTAGCATTCTCTGAAGTAATTCTCATCAAATAAATTCCTCTAGAATAACCACTATAATCTACGGTTTGTGTTTCCGAAACTGTATCAATTTCGTTAATAAGTTGTCCTTGTATATTGTAAATTTCAACAAAATAATTACTTGAAGAAGTATTAATAGTTAAAAAGTTTTTTACAGGATTTGGATAAATATTAAAACCACTTAAATTAAAATCAATAACAGGTAAGATAACATCACCAACTGCATTTATGGTAAGATCATCAAAATAAAATCCATCTAAGTTTCCATTACCATCGGAAACAAATTTGAAACGAATATTGATAATTTCACCTATATAATCACTTAAATCAATTTCTTCTAATACCCACTCATTTTGAGCTCCATCATAAACAGGTTCTCCTTCTGGTTGGTTTCCGTTATCACTGCCTTCGTTGGTGTATTTTCCGCATTGAGCAATCCAGGTAGTCCCATTATTAGTTGATACTTCAAATTGAGTATAATCAGAATTATTTTGAATGTCCCATTTGGCATAAAATTGAACATTTGCAACAAATGCATTGGTTAAATTTATTTGGTTACTTAGCTGAATAGTTTTATTATCATTGTTTTCATAATTAGAATCTGGAGAATCTGTTATAGAACTAGGTGATGATACAAAAGCTTCTGTTGTAATTCCCCAGCCATTATTTGTGTAATTAGCAAGACTGTCTGCAGAATCTTCAAAAACAGGGGCCATTGACCCAAAGGTTTTAGTGATGCTAGTAATTTGATCATAACTGCCATTATTTACAATTAATTGAAAACTAATTTCATCGCCTGTAGAAACGGAAGTGTCTATATTATATGGAATTGAGCCGCTTACTGTTTCTAAAAGATTTAAATTATTGTAGTTTACTTGTGCTCCTACAGAAATAATATTAGTAGATAAAGGAGCTATGCTAACTGTAATGTTTCCATTATTTAAACCCAATCGTTTTAAATCAAATGTAAAACTATTAGTTGTTTGCAAGACAAAAGATGATGATGTATCTGATACTGAAGCGTAATTATTTGTCATTTTTGCAGCGGTGAGGTTTAAGTACATCATACTTTTACAAATCCCTTCAATTTGACTAGAATAAGGCCAAAAAGTAGATCCAATTTCTGGAGTAAAAGCATATATTTTATTGTGTGTTCCTACGGTTCCGTACATAAAATCATCACTATCTCCTGCAACTGGATAGAAATCAGAAGAAATTATATTATTAAAACCGTTTTTAGAAACTAATTCAGCTGAAATATCTTCAAATAAAGCATTTTCTGGAGTTGGGAAATTGGCTGTAAATCCGTAAGGATATAATAACAAATTTCCATAAGCGTGATTATTAAAAGCCATCACAAAATTATGATTTTCAACAAACCATTTCATTGCTTGGTTTTCTACTTCAGAAAAAGGACCTGTTCCTGCATAAACTCCACTATTAGGATCTGTTGAAGTTCCTTCTCCTCCCCAAACACCATTATTAGGATCGCCATTAATATAATAATCGTAGTTTCTATTATTGTCAACTCCGTGACCATTTTTACGGTTTTTTCTCCAAAAGCCTCCACCGTTAGGATCTGTTTTTTCATTGTATAAATAACCGTCAGGATTTACAACAGGTACAAAATATAATTCGGTATTATCAACGATGCTTTTAATTTCAGGATTACTATCATAATTCTCCAATAAATACCACATATAAAAAATGAGTTGTGATAATGAGACAGGTTCTCGGGCATGGTGAATAGCCGAATATAATATTTGTGGTTCGCTTTCTGAAGAATTTGGGTTATCACTAATTTTCACCCATTTAATTCCATTACCGCCAATAGGAGGAGTCGTAGAATTATCTGGCTGCCCTTCTGTTAAAAAATTACTAATGTTTGCTTTAGTGGTTATTAAATTAGGATATAAAGCCTTCATTTGATCCAGCTCGTTTAACATTTCTTGATAGGTTAAATATCCTCCCATTGAACCTAAATTAAAATTATCTGGCGTTCGATAAGAGCCATCTTCAATACACAAAAGGCTGCTATTTCTTGGTTTGTTTTGCATATTTTGCTGAAGGAAATATTCTCTAGAATCTTCAATTAATATTTCTACTCTAAAACCCGCATTTCTAGCCTTTTCAATTTCTGAAACTGAAAAATCTGATAAAACAAAATCGTTTTTTAGATTCCTTCCATGATCAATAGGAATCCCTAATTCATTTAAAATTGATAAACTATTAGATTGATTATAATAAATTTTAGCGCGCTGGTATTTTTCTTGAATACTTTGAGAAAATACTACTTGGAAAATAATAAAAAACAATAAAAACAAACACTTTTTCATAAGAACGTTATTTAATGTTAAACAATAAATATAGATAAAATAGATTGTTTTTTTGTTAATTCTGAAAATACTTTCTGTAAACTAAAAAAGGAGCAACTTTTTTAGTTGCTCCTTTGAAATACTAATATTTTTATTTAGTATTATTATTGTTTCACAATCTTAAACGTTTTTACCATATTTTCTGAAGTGATTTTCATCAAATAAATCCCCGAATTATAACCGCTATAGTCAATATTCTGCGTTTTTGTAATTGTTTTGATTTTATTAATAAGTTGACCTTGTATATTATAAATTTCAACAGAATAATTACTCAAAGAAGTATTTATCGTTAAGATGTTTTTAACAGGATTTGGATATATATTAAATGCTGTTTCATTAAAAATAGTAGCTCCAAGGTTTTCATCTAAGATGTTAATTTTTAAATCATCGAAGTAAAAACCATCTTTAGTTACTCCATTATCAGATTCAAATTGAAAACGAACTAATATCTGCTCGCCTAAATAATCACTTAAATCTATTTCTTCTAAAACCCAATCGTTTTGAGTACCGTCATAAAGAGGTTCTCCTGTTGGTTGCCCGTTATTAGTACTTCCTTCATTTGTGTATTTTCCACATTGTGGAATCCATGTAGATCCATTATTTATTGAAACTTCTAACTGTACATAATCCCAATTATTCTCAATATCCCATTTAGCATAAAATGAAATGTTTGCACCCATTGCAGAAGTTAAATCTACTTCATTTGAAAGTGTAATTGTTTTATTTTCATTGTTTTGGTAATCTCCATTTGGAGAATCGGTGATCGAACTAGAAGGCGAAACAAAAGTTGAAGTGGTAGTTTCCCAACCATTATTATCATAGTTATCGTTTACGCTATCTCCTGCATCTTCAAATACAGGCACTAAGTTTCCGAAGGTTTTGGTGATGTTAGTTATTTGATCATAGCTACCGTTATTTACAACTAATTGAAAGCTAATTTCATCTCCAGCAGAAACTGAGGTATTTAAATTATACGAGATAGAACCATTTACTATTTCCAATGGGTCTAGATTATTAAAGCTTTCAGGATTTCCAAAAGAATCTATATTAGTTGAAATAGGGTTAAAACTAACAGTAAAGTTTCCATTTCCTGAAATACCCAAACGTCTTAAATCAAAGATAATATTTGTAGCAGTTTGCGATACAAATGCCGTTGAAGTATCTGTTAATGAAGCATAATTATTTACCATTTTAGCTGAAGTAAGATTCAAATACATCATACTCTTGCAAATCCCTTCAATTTGATTAGAAGGAGGCCAAAAAGATGGGCCAATTTCGGGAGTGAAAGCATATATTTTATTATGAGTACCAACTGTCCCATACATAAAATCATCACTATCACCAGCAGCAGGATATAAACCTGATGAAATGATATTATTAAAACCATTTTGAGAAACTAATTCGTCAGAGATTCCTGCAAATAAATTGTTTTCAGGAGTAGGGAAGTTGTCTGTAAAACCATAAGGGTATAATAATAAATCTCCAGAAGTGTGGTTGTTAAATGCCATTACAAAATTGTGATTTTCTACAAACCATTTCATTGCTTGGTTTTCTATTTCTGAAAAAGGTCCTGTACCTGCATAAACTTCACTTGAAGGATCTGTAGAAGTACCCTCACCACCCCAAACATTATCATTTGGGTTTCCGTTGATGTAATAATCGTAATTTCTATTATTGTCTACTCCATGACCATTTTTTCTATTTTTTCTCCAAAAACCACCACCATTAGGATCTGTTTTTTCATTATATAAATAACCATCAGGGTTCACAACAGGTACAAAATATAATTCTGTGTTATTTACAATGCTTTGTATTTCTGGGTTACTATCATAGTTTTCTAGTAAATACCACATATAAAAAATTAGCTGTGATAAAGATGCAGGTTCACGAGCATGATGAATTGCTGAATATAG